>CAXTNS010000583.1:0-3179 GCA_964245465.1 uncultured Thermoanaerobaculia bacterium | reverse complement strand
AGGGGTTGGCGGCCGAGGTGTTCCGCACCTGCCACGGCGTCGAGCTGCCGGTGCGCGATCTCTTCGCGGCCCCGACGGTGGAGGAGCTCGCCGCCCGGGTCGAAGCAGCACGCCGGACCGGCGCGGAGCTGACCGTTCCCGCCCTCCTGCCGGTGCCGCACGAGGGGGCTCAGCCCCTGTCGTTCGCTCAGCAGCGGCTCTGGTTCATCGACCAGCTCGAACCGGGCACGCCGCTTTACAACCTGGCGATGGCGCTGCGCGTCGAAGGCCCGTTCGACGCCGCGGTGCTGGCCCGCTGCCTGGGAGAGATCGTGCGCCGCCACGAGGCCTTGCGCACGGTCTTCGCCCTGCGGGAAGACTCGCCGGTGCAGGTGATCCAACCACCGGCACCCTTCGTCCTGCCGCTGGTGGACCTGTCGGGGCTGCCGGAGCCCGCGCGCGAGGTGGCGGCTCTCGCCCTGGCCGCGGCAGAGGCCGGCCGGCCATTCGATCTGGCCCGCGATCGGATGCTGCGCGGTGTGCTGCTGCGCTTGTCGGCGGAAGGTGCGGCGGAGGACCATACCGTCGCCCTCGCCATGCACCACGTCGCGAGCGACGGCTGGTCCATGGGCCTCCTGGTGCGCGAGATCGTCGCGCTCTATGCCGCGTTTGCCCAGGGCGAGCCCTCGCCTTTGCCGGAGCTGCCGGTGCAGTACGTGGATTTCACGCTCTGGCAGCATTCCTGGCTGCGCGGCGAGGTCCTGGAGCAGGAGATTGACTGGTGGCGGCGCCAACTCGTCGGCCTGCCGCCGCTCCTGGAGCTGCCCACCGACCGGCCGCGGCCGGCGGCGCAGAGCTTCCGGGGCGCCACCCGGCCGGTGCTGCTGCCGGCCGGGCTCACCCGGCAGATGGCGGCTCTCGCCCGGCAGGAGGGAGCGACCCTCTTCATGGTGCTCCTGGCCGGCTTCCAAACCCTTCTCGCGCGCTACAGCGGACAGGAAGATCTCGCGGTGGGCTCACCTGTCGCCGGCCGCAACCGGGTGGAGACCGAAGGACTGATCGGGTTCTTCGTCAACACCCTGGTGCTGCGCGGTGACTTGACCGGCGAGCCCACATTCCGCGCGCTCCTCGGCCGGGTGCGCGAGACCGCCTTGGCCGCCTATCTGCACCAGGACGTGCCGTTCGAAAAGCTGGTCGAGGAGCTGGCCCCGGAGCGCAGCCTCGCCCACACTCCCTTGTTCCAGGTGATGCTCATCCTGCAGAACGCTCCCGTCGCAAGCCTGGAGATCAAGAACCTGCGCCTGCGACCTGTCAACATGGAAGCGGCGGTCGCGACGGGGGCGAGGTTCGATCTCACGATGAGCCTCGAAGAGCACGGCAGCGGGCTCCGCGGTACGGTCGAGTACGCCACCGATCTCTACGACGCCGCGATCATCGACCGGCTGATCGCGTGCTTCGAGCTGTTGCTCACTGGCTTGGCTGAAGGACCGGAGCGGCGCATCGGCGAGGTGGGCCTGCTCACTGCCGCGGAGGCTCTCCAGCTTCGCGCCTGGAATGAAACCGCCATCGCCTACCCCCTCGAGCGCCCGCTCCATGCCTGGATCGAAGACCAGGCCGACCGCTGCCCCGAGGCTGTGGCCCTCGTCTTCGAGACGGAGGAGCTGACCTACGGCGAGCTCGACCGGCGGGCCAACCGCCTGGCGCGCCAGCTCCAGGCCCGCGGCTGTGGCCCGGAGAGCCGCGTCGGCGTGCTCCTGGAGCGCTCCTGCGAGCTGCTCGTCGCGCTCCTCGGCATCCTCAAGGCGGGCGCCGCCTATATCCCCCTCGATCCCGACCACCCGGCCGACCGCCTGGCCTTCCAGGATCGAGATGCCCGCCTGCGGCGCATCGTGACCCGCGCCGGCCTGGCCGATCGCCTGCCGGGCGCGGAGGACCGCTTCCTGTTGCTGGAGCCCGGCGAGCCCGCGGACGGAGACCTCGGTGATCTCGACGAGAGTCCGCTGTCGGTGCGCGTGGATCCCGATCACCCGGCCTACGTGCTCTACACCTCCGGCTCCACCGGCCAGCCCAAGGGCGCAGTGATCTCCCACCGCGCCATCGTCAACCGGCTCCTCTGGATGCAGGAGGCCTTGCAGCTTTCCGCCGCCGACCGGGTGCTCCAGAAGACTCCGTTCAGCTTCGACGTCTCGGTCTGGGAGCTGTTCTGGCCCCTGATGACCGGTGCCCGGCTGGTGGTGGCCCGGCCCGGCGGCCACCGCGACAACGCCTACCTGGCGCGCCTCATCGCCGAAGAGGGGATCACGGTGCTGCACTTCGTCCCCTCCATGCTGCAGCTCTTCTTGGAGGAGCCCGGGGCCGGGGAGTGCCGTACCCTGCGCGACGTTGTGTGCAGTGGCGAGGCGTTACCGGCCGAGTTGGCCCGGCGGTTCGCCGCCCGCCTCGGCCACGCTCGTCTGCACAACCTCTACGGTCCCACCGAGGCCGCGGTGGACGTCACCTCCTGGATCTGCGAAGCCGCGGATCGCGTCAACGACCGCGTCGGCATCCCCATCGGTCGGCCGATCGCCAACACCCGCATCCACCTGCTCGACCGCAACCTGCTGCCGGTGCCGGTGGGCGTACCGGGCGAGCTGTTCATCGCCGGCGTCAACCTGGCGCGTGGTTATGTGGAGCGTCCCGATCTCACGGCCGAGCGCTTCCTGCCGGACCCCGGGGGAAGAGGGCCCGGCGAGCGCGTCTACCGCACGGGCGACCTGGCTCGGTGGCGTAGCGACGGGGCCATCGAGTTCCTCGGCCGCCTGGACCATCAGGTCAAGATCCGCGGCGTCCGCATCGAGCTGGGCGAGATCGAGGCGGCGCTGGCCTCGCTGCCCGGAGTCCGAGAGGCGGTCGTAGTGGCGCGGCAGGATCGATCCGAAAAGCGTCTGGTCGCCTATGTAGTCGGCGATGTCGCGGTCGAGGAGCTGCGCCGGTCGTTGCGGAAGCGGCTGCCGGAGCCCATGGTACCGGCCGCCTTCGTCACGCTCGCGGCGCTGCCCCTCAACCCCAACGGCAAGGTGGATAGGAAAGCCCTTCCAGCTCCGGAGCAGCCCGGCGCGCGCGAGGGCCACGTGGCGCCACGCACTCGCGAGGAGGAGATCCTGGCGGCGGTCTGGGCGCGGTCTTTGCGCCTGCCGCGGGTGGGGGTGAACGACAACTTC
>CAXTNS010000582.1:0-4546 GCA_964245465.1 uncultured Thermoanaerobaculia bacterium | reverse complement strand
TGACCAATCACGGGACGGGGCACCGGGGCGTGGAGGACTTCATCGCTCCCGCCGTCGCGGCGGTCGAGGACGTGGAGCTGTGCCTGGCCGCGCGCGAGGAGAAGTGGCGAAATCAGGAGGAAATGCTCGACTTCTACCGCTCGCTCGACGTCTACGTCTGCGCCAGCCACACGGAGGGGACGCCCAACCCGTGCCTCGAAGCGGCGGCTTGCGGCCTGCCGGTGGTCACCACGCGCGTGGGCAACATGCCCGAGCTGATCCGCGACGGCGAGAACGGCTTCTTCGTCGAGCGCGACGCCGCCGACATCGCCGAAAAGCTCCGGCGGTTGCGCGACGATCCCGGGCTGCGGGATCGCCTCGGCCGGGCCGCGCGCGCCACCGTCGTCGAGTCCTGGGACTGGCGTTGCCAGGCGGCCCGCTATGAGGCGATATTCCGGGCGGTGACCGCGAGGATAAAAATTGGCGGGCCAGCGGCCCGCCAGTGGATCTCCCTTCTCCGGTTTCTTCACTGGAAATAGCCGAACACGTCGATTGCCAGTGTCGCGGTTCCTCCCGAGGTCATCTGGCCGGCGGTGACGGCGATCTCATCCCACAACGTCGACAGCGGCACGACCGTACCCATGGAGAGGCCTAGCTCGTTGGCCTCGAACTTGACCGTCGAATCGAAGGCACCAACTGGCCCGAGGGATAGATGGTCAGATCGCCGTCAGTGCCGGAAGAGCTGACCACCAGGTGCACGAGCGCCGCCTTGGCGCCAACGGGGGATGCCGCAGTTCCCCTGAATCTGGAACGTCTGCGTCGCGCCGTTCGCGAGGGCGGCGCTGTCCGCCGCCCGGCAGGGGTGATCGGGTAGTACTTGAGCGGGGCATCGGACTTGAAATAGCCGTAGACGTCGAAGTAGGCATGCACGGACGTGCCCGCGGTCCACGAATACAGGGCGGAGAAGTCCGGGGTGGTGGGAGAAAGCATCACCCAGGCGCCGTTGCGCAGATGGGAGACCCCGCTCGTGAAGTTGATCGTCGACACCCCTGGTGTGAAGATGTTACTCGGGTAGAGGACGATACCCGGTGTAAGCCGATCCCGGCACGCCGGAAGGCCCTGGAAGCCCTGCACGAATACCTGGACCGGCACCAGGAGGAGTACCGCAAGTGAAGGTGGCCTCGTTTAACGTCCATGCCGACGCCCGCCAGTCTGCCCGCTGGAAGCAGGCCGCAGAGGGGGAAGGGTTCCCTTCGGTCGGAGCATGGCTTGCCGGAGCGGCTGACGCCTACTTAAAGGCCTGGGCACGGGCTGGGATGCCGATCCCGCTGGCGTGGCGCCGAGGCTAGTTTCATGTCGAGTTGGAGGGCGGCGAAGTGGTCGAAGTCATGGCCACATCTCGCCGCCGTTCGGCTCATTCTGCGGCACGTCTGACGGTCCCTCCAGCTATAGCGGAAGGAACGTCAGACGCTGGTCTACATCCCCTCCAAGCGCATCCTGGCAACGCTCTGGACCTACGCCCAGTCCAGGGCTCTAGCCGCCGAGCTGGCCCGCCTCTGGGCACGTTGGGGAGGGAAGGAGTCCGCCGAAGATCCCGCCCCGCTCCTCCAGCGGTTCTAGCGGGAAGACGTGTAAGCTACTCCCCAGGGGGCACTCCCCTGGGGATTTGTAGCGCTTTACTCTAGGAATCCAGTAGTATAACTGTTAGAGGGGACTACTGTGGCCCCGAACACAGTCTATGGCTATCCAGCTACCTACATTGGTAGGCACGAATTGCATCTACGTCCAGGCTTGCAGCGAACTAAAGGGCACGTCTGGTAAAGCTGCGCCACAGGAAACTATTGTAGCAAGAAACCGACGCAAAGAAGGCGTCCAATATCTTCGCCTGCTACAAACAGGCAAGCCTGTCTCGCATGTCCACGTTGATCTCGCGCAGAAAGCGTACTTTGGCAATCTCTCGCCGCATGTTAGCCATAAGATGATAGATTTCAGTAAATCGTTGGCTGCTTACGCTGGCTCCGAGACAAAACTCTACTTTAGAGCACGGTATGTCACTCCGGCCGTATCGCTTCCTCAATCCGGCTTGATTCTAGCGGGTCAAAACAAGGTGCTTACAAAGTTTGAGGGGGCGAATGTGGAGCTATCTGGTGCCGTACTCAAACTTAGCAACGCAACTGTAGATTGGATTGAGTGGAAAGTAACCGGAGATACTGTTTCTGTCGACATTTCTTTCTGGCGGCCTGCGTCTATCTCGGCCTCCTACATTTCAGACTCACTGGAGACGACCAATGAAGCCTTCAACACCTTCGTCCTGGGCAAAGCTACCGCAACCCGCCCGTAGGAGGGGGGATGATCCCTGGAGTTTGCCCCAAGGCCACTGGCAGACCGACGCATGTGATCCGGGACCGCACGGCGTAGTTCCTAGAGGATGGGCGACAGAT
Organism: uncultured Thermoanaerobaculia bacterium; assembly: GCA_964245465.1. Lineage (GTDB taxonomy): Bacteria > Acidobacteriota > Thermoanaerobaculia > Multivoradales > UBA5704 > DATARR01. Next base: position 2,126 of record CAXTNS010000582.1, on the reverse strand, counting down.
GTACAGGTGCCACCAGCGAGTTTTTCGGAGATAGTGGCGGCTCGCCTGCGCGAAGCTGCGCGCCTGACATCCATTGAGGAACGGCTCACCAATTTAGAGGAGCGGCTCACTGAGGACCTCCAGGCAGCTCCTAAATGTGTCACCTTTTATCTTTCCTCTTTCGCTCCAGAGCCGTACGCTGTGAAGCGTCCAATCCCAATAACAGTTCAGGAAAGTGAGGACGGCTTTCTTGCCTCGTTCGTTGATGCCAATGTCAATTCTTCGGGAGACACGCAGCAAGAGGCTTTTGCTAATGTGCGCGAGCTGATTTTGGATGTATTCGACCGTCTTAGTAGCTTTCCTGCGGACAAGCTCGGGCCAGGGCCAAAGCGGCAGATTGCCATATTAAGGGAATTCATGGATGCCACGCCCAATTACGAAGGAACACGCCCAAAAGATACTCAAGAAGCTTAAAGCCACGGTTGTTAAGAATCGTAATGCCCATGACCGTGCCGAGTTTTATCATGGCGACGTTCTTGTGTGTAGCTTTGGTATTCGGCGCAGCTCAAGCAAGAACAAGGGGCACGGATTTATCCCAAATGACTTGCACATCTCTCATCATGATACTTTGGATTTGGCTAATTGCCCGCTCTCCTTAGAGAAGTATATCGAGATACTTCGAGAGAAGGGCCTCATTGCTGCGGAAGAAGCGAACTAAGTCACCAGCAGATCCCGCACCGTCCAGGGCTTCCTGGCAATCCCGACCTTCATAGCGGGGATCATGCGGATGCTGGAGTGCATCCAGCACAGGTTGTAATTCGCGAAGTGGAGCGCCAGCGCCGCCCGCAGGTTGCTCTTCTTCCGGCTGAAAGCATTGGTTAGACGGGTACGATCTGGCCGTAGTCCACTCGCCCCCCGAGGTGATCCTCGACGGCGGCAGGGTAGGCTTTGAAACCATCGGTGGAAAGCTGGAACCGGCCTGAGGTCGCGGCGTCTATCTTTGCCATGAAGACGGAGGCGTCCTCAGCCGTGCAGCGCCCGAGGTGGAACCCCAGGGTGAGCTTAGACGTGCGCTCCAAGCCGATGAAGGTGTAGGCGTCGCCCAGCTCCGGGTTCGTGATTCCCTTCCGGCGCTTCGTCTTTCCCTTCATGCCCACGAACGCCCACAACTCGTCCGCCTGGACATCCTGGACCTCGACGCCCCAAACCAGGTGATTCAAGAGGGCTTCACACTTGGCACCCGCCAGCCGGAGGAGCCACATGACGGTATCCCGGTGGACGCCCGAGATGCGCTCTATGGAGCGGATAGAGCTGCCTTCCGTGAGAAGGGAGAGGAAGAGCACAGCCTTGTCCATGTCGAGCCGCATAGAGCCCAACGGACGGGCCGGGATGATGCCGAACGTCTTGCCGCACGCCTTGCACTTCCGCTGTGCGTTGCCGTTCCGGTCCTTGCCCCAGGCGATCGTCCGCCCGCCGCAAGCGCGGCAAGAGCGCTGGAGTGCTCGAACGGAAGCCATCCCCATTTATACGGAGGCCTTCCCCACTCGTTTGGAGCTCCTCCCGGCCACTTCGGACGCCAAGGAACCCACCTCAGCGGGCCCCCCATTCCCATCTCGCCTACTCCATCCTCAGCGGGCATCCGAGCCGCCGGGCAAGCCCTTCTCCGCCCCAGCGCATGACCACGTCGTGGTTCCAGGCGAAGAGGGGACGAGCCACGGGGGCCAGCAGGTTCATCCACGCTTTGCTGGTGGCGACCCGCCAGTCATAGCGGACATGGGTCCAGTCCCTCTCCTGGCGCAGCTCCCAGCGGCCGGTGCCGTCGAGCTCCCCGCTCGCCTGGCCTTCGAGGACGTGGGGCCGCTCGACGCGAGTGGTGCGCATGTCGAAGGCGAGACGGTACGGCAGCCGGCTCTTCCAGGTGAAGCGGCGCAGACTCCCCACCTCACCTTCCGGACCCGGTTCGAGCACCTCCACTCTCTCCACTCCCGGCCACCAGCCCGGCCAGTCCTCAGCCTTGGCAATGAGGTCCCAGACCTGCTCGATGGGCGCCTGAAAGCTCCAGCGTGTGAGGAAAGCGTATTCGGACATGGAATCCCTCCCACCGGTACTACGGGGAGAGGAGGAGACCTGGATGAGAAGAAGTCAAC
>CAXTNS010000581.1:0-4558 GCA_964245465.1 uncultured Thermoanaerobaculia bacterium | reverse complement strand
CCCCCCCGCCCCCCCCCCCCCCCGCCCCCCCCCGCCGCCCCCCCCCCCGCTGGTTTAAACCGCGGGGGGGCGGGGCGGGGTGGGGTTGCAGGGTAGAACCGCACCGGAGGATCTCCCGCTTTGACCTTCCAGAGGTTTCATCCATGACCCCCCTCCAGGCCGTCATCCTGGCGTCCGTCCAGGGAGTGACCGAGTTCCTCCCCATCAGTTCGTCGGGCCATCTGATCCTGGTGCCGTACTTCCTGGGCTGGCGCGACCAGGGACTCGCCTTCGACATCGCCACCAACACGGGGACGCTGCTGGCCATCGTGGCCTACTTCCACCGCGACCTGCGCGACCTGATCGTGGGTTTCTTCACCGGCGCGCCCCGCTCGGGGGACGGCGGGTTCGCCCCCCGGCCCATGGCGTTGAACCTCGTGCTGGGCACCATCCCCGCCGGACTCGCGGGCCTGCTGTTCCACGACTGGATCGCCACCGAGGCCAGGAACCCTCTGCTCATCGCCGGCACGACCCTCGTCTACGGCCTGCTCCTCTGGTTCGCCGACCGGATCGGCCGCCAGAGCCGGGACGTGGGCGAGCTCTTCTGGCGGGACGCCCTGATCATCGGCATCGCCCAGGCCCTGGCCCTGGTGCCGGGCACCTCGCGCTCCGGCATCACCATCACGGCGGGGCTGCTCCTCGGCCTCACCCGGCCCGCTGCCGCCCGCTTCACCTTCCTCCTCTCCGTCCCCATCGGCGTCCTCGTGGCCCTGAAGGATGTCAAGGACCTCGTGGAGAACCCCGTGGGTACGGACCAGCTCGCCATGATGGGGATCGGCCTCTTCGTCTCGGCCATTGTCGGTTATGCAGTCATTGCCTGGCTCCTCTCCTGGCTGCGCCGGCGGAGCCTGACGGCGTTCGTGGTCTACCGGGTGATCCTGGCGGGGGTGATCCTTGCGACCTTCGCCCTAAGAGGATGAGATGGAAAATTCATATTGACAAAAGCGTATGACTGTTCTACTCTTCTTCTTGCGGGGAGGCAAATCCTCCTCTCATCCCTCCCAAAAAGGAGCGCACCTAGCGCTCCTCTTTTTTTGGTCTATCCAGCGTAGCACCCCCTGGGAGCGCCGGCATCCCTGCCGGCCTTCTGACTTCATCTTTCAGGAGGGGGATCGAAGAGGGACGCCGTTCTCCCGGACCGCACGGCCCATCCTCAGGGGCTGGCTCGGCAGCCCCTGGAGCGCGCCGCCGCGCCGCCGCCGCTGACGGTGCAGCCGCCCGTGCCGACCGGTGAGTTTCTGCCGCGCACCTGTCGTCGGCTCGCGCACACGGGTCGGTTTCTGCCGCCGCCATGTCGGCGGCCCGTGCCGACCGGTGAGTTTCTGCCGCGCACCCGTCGTCGGCCCGCACGCACGGGTCGGTTTCCGCCGCACAGGGATGAGCGCGAGCGGCTGGAGGGCGTGCGGAGGCGGCGCGGGCCCGTGGACGAGCCGGAGCTCCCCGCGGATCAGAAATCCAAGAGGGATGCCGACGCTCCCGGCCCAACGGGCCGGCAGAATTCAGCCCAGGGATGAGGCCGAAGGCCGATCCCTGGGTAGAGGACAACAACAGCCCCACGCGGCCTGAAGGGCCGCCAGAGATTTTGGGGCTGGGGTCTTCATGAACTGGGGTAGATCGTCCCGATCTGCCCTTCGAAGAGACGGCCCTGCCGACGGTGCACCTGGAGAGGGCGTCGGTAGAGGACTAGGCCGTCTCTACGGAACGGTGTTGCCATTGCGAACAGTGAGGTTACGGGGAAGTCGAGGACACCGCCTTCGTAACCTCAACGTTGGCCTCGGCAAAGCGGTTCCGTAGAGACGTCCCCGGTCCTGAACCAGGCATTTTTCGGGTCCTCAAACGGCGGGGTCGGCCGAGGTCGAGCTCGCTCATGGGTATTCGGGGAGACACGAAGATTGTAGTGGTCCAATCCGGTATCTGTCACCGCGCCCCGCCCGGGCATAAATGCCCGGGCTATGCAAAAAGCGCCGGGTGAACCCGACGCATAATGAACGCGATGTTTGAGTCCCCTTCAGGGGGCTCTTTTCGATGAGCCCGGGCATTTATGCCCGGGTGGAGGAGGCTACCCGCCCAGCACGGCCTTCTTGAAGTCCGCGCCCGGAGCCGGATCGGGGCCGATCCAGGTGTTCAGGATGGCATCGGCCGTGGCCTTGCCTTCGAGGGTGCCCTTGGCCTTGCCGTTGACCTCGACGTGGGTGCCTTCGCCGGGCACGTAGGTGAGGACGATCTTGTTGCCCTTGGGGATCGCCTCCATCCAGGAGCAGAGGGTCATGAAGCTCTTCTTGACGTCGGCTGGGGCCTTGGGGGTGTTCTGCTCCAGACCCTCTTCCCAGGCCTCGCACATCTGCTCCTTGTTGACGCTGTAGAGGAAGTGCATGACCATCCGGCGCGGCGTGTCGGCGGCCAGGACCTTGGCCGGGGCCTTCTCCTTCTGCGCCAGGTAGAGGCCGCCCACGTACACCTTGATGATGAACTTCGAGCGCAGGCCCATGCCATTGAGCACCAGGCTCTGGCCCCCGACCTCGGCCTTGTCGGGCAGGGTGACCCCGGCGAGCGTGCCGGCGCCGGCCGGCAGGGCCAGGAACAGGGTGAGAAGGGCGGAGTATAGAATTCGCATCGGATCCTCCAGAAGTTGGCAATTGGCAGGAGTTTAGCCGAATCCGGCGCAACCCGGGCGCTCCGGGGGCGTATCTGAGGCGCGATGAAGACCGACGCCGAGCTGGTCGCGGGCGCCCTCAAGGGCTCGCAGGACGCCTATCGCGAGCTGGTCAAGCGGTTCGAGCGTCCCGTCTACAGCCTGATCGTGCGCATGGTGCAGGACCCGGCGGCGGCCGAGGACCTGGCCCAGGAGGTCTTCGTCAAGGCGTTCCGGCGCCTGAGCACCTACGATCCCCAGTGGAAGTTTTCGAGCTGGCTGTTCAAGATCGCGCACAATACGACGATCGACCACCTCCGCCGGGGCACGCCGGAGACGGTGCCCCTGGAAGCCGAGGAGGATGACGCCGGCGGTCACCGAAGCCTCTCCGCCGTTCTCGCCGACGAGACGGTGGAAGACCCCCTGGCCGCGGCGGAGCGGCGGGACCTCGGGCGGTCGCTCGAGCGCGCCATCTCCAGCCTGCGGCCCGAGTACCGGCAGGCGGTGCTGATGTTCTACGCTCATGGCGCCTCGTACCAGGACATCTGCGAGGCCACCGGCCTGCCGCTGGGTACGGTGAAGACCAACCTCCACCGGGCCCGGAAGGAACTCGCCCAGGCGATGACCTCCCTGGGCTGGGGACCTGAAACCGGACGACCCGGGACCTCGTAGGGCGGGTCAGAGGAGAAACGACGGAATGCGCCCCTCCCATCACGACGCTCTCGACCGGTGGCTCAACGCCGAGCGGGAAGATCACTCCCAGGAAGCCGACGCGGCCCTCTTCGAGCTGTTCGAGGCCCTGCCCCTGATCGCGCCGCCGGCCGGCTTTGCCGACCGGGTGCTCGTGCGGGCTGGCCTTCAGGCCGGTGCGAAGCGGGACTTCTTCGCCTCGCGCACGGCCCGGCTGGTGGTGGCCCTCTGCGTGGTGGCCCTGGGTCTCGGCGCTCTGTGGCTGCCGCCGGTCCTGCGGTACCTCGCGGGCCTCTGGAGCTTCGGCGGTTTCTTTGGCGGCCTGGTGCGGGGAGGGGTGTACGCGCTGACCCTGGCCACCGAGTGGCTGGGCTCCGCGATCCGGGTCTGGGACGTGCTGTGGAGCATCACCGGAGCCCTCACCGAGGTGCTGACGGTGCCGCAGGTGACGGCGGGCCTCCTGGTCTGCCTGATCGTCTCCAGCCTGGCGTTCCGTTTTCTCCGCGACCAAATCACTGGTGAGAGGAATTGGACCTATGCGGACCGTATCTGACGGCTTCCTGAACGTCTTCCGTAATCATCTCGGGAAGAGATCCCCGGGCATCCTGGCGATCCTTCTCGTTCTCGGTTCGATGGTGGCAACCGCGGCGATCCCGGCGATGGCCGCTCCCGCGCCTCAGTCCGCCGCGAACCCTCCCGTCTCCGCCAAGGAGCGCGGGGAGCTGCGCCGGCTCCTCGAGAGCCGCTACGAGGTGCTGCCGGTCTCCGGCGGCATCGTGCTCAAGCCCAAAAAGGCCCGCGCCGGCGTCCGCACCATCGAGGTGACCGGCGACCAGGTGGCGATCAACGGCGAGGGGGTCAGCGCCCGCACGTTGCGCGACTGGCTGGGCGAGGACGCCGATGCGCTCCTGCGCCTGCAAGGCCTTTCAGCCGCCGAGCAGCGGCAGGGCTTCGGGCTGGAGGACGCTGCCGCGGGCGCCACCCCCGAAACGGCCGTGGCGGCGGCGGAGCCCACCCCCCAGCCGGAGGGTTCCCCGGCGGAGATCGAGGAGGAGACCTCCACGACCTCCGACGTCGACGTGGCCGAAGAGACCGCCGAGCCCGCGGAGCCCGAAACCCCCGAGCCGCCCTCGGGACGCCACACCGCCGGCAGCCGGGGGCCCGTCTTCGGCAGCGTCCCCGTGGAGGCGGACGCGG
>CAXTNS010000580.1:0-4559 GCA_964245465.1 uncultured Thermoanaerobaculia bacterium | reverse complement strand
GTTAAGAACCCAGACGCAAGACCTGGCCTGGAGCGACGATGGACAGTGCCTGACGGATGCCGGGCAGGAGGGGACGCAGGTCCTGGATACGGTTGCTGCGCGCCCTGAGGACGATAACCGCCATGCCCGAGGCCGCAATGTTCTGCTGGTGGGGAAGGTTTTGGTCCGCCGTCAGAAAGACGTCAAAACTCGCAGTCCGGGCGCGCTGGAGCAGGGCGCCATTCGTCAGTCCGGACCACCCCTGGCCGGCGACTGTCCGAATCCCTTCGAGAGCCAGCTCGTCGGCCAGCTCCTGGGGCAAGGACTCATCGATCAGGACGCGCACGAGCCATCAAGGCCTCGCTGGCCAGCTCGAGCGCGGCTATCGCCTGCTCCCGCGAGACAGAGGGAAAGGACCTCAGGAAGTCTTCAAGGCTGTCGCCAGACTCCAGGTAGTCAATGAGATTGCGCACAGGGACCCGAGTCCCTACGAACACCGGGGTGCCGCTGAGAATCTCGGGATGGCTGTGGATCACCGCTTGAGGCTCGGCCATCACCTCCTCCTGATCCTGAAGCTTAGCACCATGCCACCCCGGCGGGGAGGACACCGGATGGACTTCCAGAGCTGTGCCAATTTGGCGCCACTCCTCTCCGCCGAGACTGGCCGCTCCTGGGGAATTTCCCTGGCAGGAGGCTTGCTTCTGGGTTTGAAGCGAGAAGGGAAAGAAAGGAGACCTGAAGCGCCCATGAGCACCACATCCAAGAGAAACCTGGCGACGTTCCTGCTGGTTTTCGGAGCGGTCGTTTTCGGCATGGTCCTCGCCGGAGGGCTGCAGTTGACCGTCCCCGGGGCGGCCCAGGAGAACATGAACGCCAGCCTGTCCGCGACCCGGCTCGCGGCTCAGCACACGACGATCCTGCCGAGCTTCGCCGACCTGGCCCAGGCGGTGGATCCGGCCGTCGTGTCCATCCAGTCCGCCACCATCGAGAAGTCCGCCGGCCGCCGGGGAGGAGGCCAGGGCGTGGGCCCGTTCGAGTTCTTCTTCGGACCCCGCAACCGCCAGCAGCAGCCGCAGCAGCCGCAACAGCCGCAACGGCCTGGCGACGAGGGTGAAGGGGGAGACGACTCCGAGGGCTTCCGTTCGGATTCCGGCGGCAGCGGCTTCGTCATCAGCCCCGAGGGCCTGGTGGTGACCAACTTCCACGTCATCGAGGGGGCGACCTCCGTCAAGGTGCACCTGGGAGAGCGCGACTACACGGCCCAGATCAAGGGCACCGACAAGGCGACCGACATCGCCCTGCTGAAGATCGACACCGGCCAGCCCCTGCGCTACCTCGAGCTGGGGGACAGCGACAACGTCCGCGTGGGCGACTGGGTGATGGCCATCGGCAATCCCCTGAACCTCGACAAGACGGTGACCACCGGCGTCGTCTCGGCCAAGGGCCGGTCCATCGGCATCGGCGACGTCTCGTTCGAGAACTTCATCCAGACCGACGCCGCCATCAACTTCGGCAACTCCGGCGGCCCGCTGATCGACATGCAGGGCCGGGTCGTAGCCATCGCCACCGCCATCAACTGGGGCGCCGAGAACATCGGCTTCGCCGTGCCGGTCAACACCCTCAAGGAGATCCTGCCCCAGCTCCGCGAGAAGGGCAAAGTCAGCCGCGGCTACCTCGGCATCGGCGTCCGCAACCTCGACTACACGCAGGCGCAGGCCTGGGGCCTGCCGTCCACCGACGGCGCCCTCGTGCAATCGGTCGAGGACGACACCCCGGCTCACGACGCCGGCATCCAGCACGGCGACGTGATCCTCACGGTCGACGGCCGGAAGATCAAGACCACCCGCGACCTCATCGGCTACGTCTCGGCCAAGGGTCCCAACACCACCGTGACGCTCGACGTCTGGCGCGACGGCAAGACGATCAAGAAGGACGTCAAGCTGCGCGAGCGGCCCGGCCAGGAGAACCAGGAGGCCTCGAACGACCAGCCCGAGGAGAACGGCGGCATCGAGTGGCTGGGCATCCAGTACCAGGACCTGACCAACTCCCTGCGCGGCGCCCACGGCGTGCCCGACGACGTCGACGGGGTTGTGGTGACCAACGTGGCCCCCACGAGCCCCCTCTACGACCAGTTCGTGCGCCCGGGCACCATCATCTCCGAAGTCAACGGCCGGTCCATCAAGGGCGTCGCGGACTTCGAAAAGGCCGTCAAGGGTGCCAAACCGGGAACCTACGTCCGTCTGTACACGCTGCAGTTCGGTGGCCGCGGTCAGCCCGCCCCCAACTTCGCGGTGGTGCAGGTACCGTAGAGACCCGTTGACCGATAGTTGACCGATAGAAAAGCAGCAGCAAGCGAAGCGAAAGCCAACTCTCCTTCTGGTGGCAAGGCCGGCTCTCTGGAGCCGGCCTCTTTCTTTGTTACACTGTGGAGAACCATGCCGAGACCAGGTGACAGCTTCCGTGCCTCCGTTCTGGTGGTCGACGACGAAGCCGCGATTCGCGACAGCCTGCACATGATCCTGGAGTACGAAGGCTACCGGGTGGAGGAGGCGGCCAACGGCTCCCAGGCCCTCTCCAAGGTGGCCGAGCGCGCGCCCGACGCCGTCGTGCTCGACATCAAGATGCCCGAGATGGATGGCCTCGAGCTCTTGAAGGCCCTGCGCGAGCGCGGCTACGACATGCCCGTCCTCATGATCAGCGGCCACGCCGACGTGGCGACCGCCGTCGAAGCCACCCGCCGGGGTGCCATCGACATCGTCGAAAAGCCTCTCCAGCGCGAGCGCGTCCTCCTCTCGCTGCGCAATGCCGTCGAGGCCTGGCGCCTCCAGAGCGAGAACCGCAACCTGCGCGTCGAGCCCGAGCAGCTCATCGGCTCCGCGCCGGCCATGCGCCGCCTGCGCGAGACCATCGAGAAGGCCGCTCCGACCCCCGCCACCGTCCTCGTCACCGGCGAGAGCGGCACCGGCAAGGAGCTCGTGGCGAGGGCCATCCACCGCCAGTCGGCCCGCCGCGATCGGACTCTCGTGCAGGTCAACTGCGCCGCCATCCCCGAGGAGCTCATCGAGTCCGAGCTGTTCGGCCACGAGAAGGGGAGCTTCACCGGCGCCGTGCGCAAGCAGATGGGCAAGTTCGTGGCCGCCGACGGCGGCACCATCTTCCTCGACGAGATCGGCGACATGTCCGCCCGCACCCAGGCAAAGGTTTTGCGTGTGCTCCAGAACGGGGAGGTGGAGCCGGTGGGAGCCGAGAGGACGATCGAGGTGGACGTGAGAGTGGTGGCGGCGACCAACCGCAATCTCGAAGAGGAGATCGCGGCCGGGCGTTTCCGTGAGGACCTGTTCTACCGCTTGAACGTCATCCCCGTCCGCACCCCGGCCCTGCGCGAGCACCTGGAAGACCTGCCTCTCCTCGTCGAGCACTTCGTGCGCCGCTACGCCGACCAGAACAACTACAAGGGCAAGGAGTTCAGCCCCGAGGCCGTGGCCCACCTGAAGGCGCTCCCCTGGAAGGGGAACGTCCGCGAGCTCAAGAACGTGGTCGAGCGCCTGCTCATCCTCTCCGCGGGCGAAATCGTCACCCGCGAGGACGTGCTCGCCGTCACCGGCGGCGCCCGGCCCGAGCTCTCCACCTCTCTTCTCGCCGTCCAGACGCTGCGCGAGTTCCGGGACCTGTCCGAGCGCATGTTCCTCCTCCACAAGCTGGAGGAGAACAACTGGAACGTCACCCAGACGGCCCAGGCCATCGACACGCCCCGGAGCAACCTCTACAAGAAACTGGACCAGTACGACATCCACCGGGAGGAGCCCATCCGTGAGTCCTGACCGCCGACGCATCCTGATGCAGATGCTGGAAGAGAGCGGCGCCCTGCGGCGCGGCCACTTCCTCCTCTCCTCGGGGCTTCATTCCGAGGCCTACGTCCAATGCGCCCTGCTGCTCGAAGACCCCGTGCGCGCCCGCAAAGTGGGCCGCGACCTGGCCGACCTGCTGCGCTCCTACCATCCCGACTCGGTGCTGGCGCCCGCCCTGGGCGGCGTCATCATCGGCCATGAGGTGGCGGCCGAGCTGGGAGTGCCCTTCCGCTTCTCCGAGAGGAAGGGCGAGGAGATGGGGCTGCGCCGCGGATTCACCCTCCGCCAAGGCGAGCGCGTGGTGGTGGTGGAAGACGTGGTGACGACCGGCCGGTCGACCCTGGAGACCGCCGCCCTGGCCACGGCCCGCGGCGCCCGCGTGGTCGCCATCGGCGCCATCATCGACCGCACCGCCGGCCGCGACCCCTTCGACGTGCCGTTCAAGTCCCTGCTGGAGCTCGACCTGCCGTCCTACGGGCCGAGCGAGTGCCCGGCCTGCCGCACCGGCGCCATGCCGGCGGAAAAGCCGGGCAGCCGGCCGGACGCGGCGGCGGCCGAGGGCGCCGAGCAGACCCGGACGGAGGCGGAGAAGGAAGCGTAGGCAGGCCGCCAGGGACGACAAGGACACCAAGGACCTCAAGGACGGGCAACACGTCATTCACTGCGCGTCCTTGGGGTCCTTGGTCTCCTTGTCGTCCTTCTTTTCCTTGATTCTCCCGCCCCCTCTACACC
>CAXTNS010000579.1:3254-4575 GCA_964245465.1 uncultured Thermoanaerobaculia bacterium | reverse complement strand
TACCCCGGCGCCGGTCGGTCCTCCCGGGCGGTGACGATCACGCCCCGCACCGGGAGCAAGGCCAGCCGGCGATGGTCCGGGTCGGCCGTCCGCACCGCCTCCTCCGAGGACAATTCCAGCAGGTAGTCGTACTTGCTCCGCCCCACGAATGCCGGCTCCGTTCCCAAGGCCTCGGCGAGCCCCTCGGGCGGGCGAACCTCCTCGACCGGCCGGGCGGGGAAATCGAGCTCGATCCACTCCCCCTTCCGCTCGGCCGTCAGCAGGCCGCTCAAGGTGTGGAAGCGCGCCAGGTCGTCCGGCGCGAGCAACCCCGTCTCCCACAGCGCGTGGGCCGAAGCCAGCGTGGCATGGCCGCACAGCTCCACCTCGATGGCCGGCGTGAACCAGCGCAGCCCGAAGCCGTCGCCCGTGGGGTGAAGGAACGCGGTCTCGGAGAGGTTCATCTCCCGCGCCACGCTCTGCATCCACTCCGCGTCGCGGGGTCCGTCGAGGAGGCACACCGCCGCCGGATTGCCGGCGAAGGGGCGGTCGGTGAAGGCGTCTACCTGAAAAAGGTCGAGGCTCATGGGTAGGAACGATATCGCAGACGCCAGGGATTGAAATCCCTGGCGGAGGCGAGGGCGTCTCCCCCCCCACTTTACACCGCAAAGGGCTTTCATCTACAATCCGAGCTTGTACCCGGTAGGAACTATCTCCGGGACGTTTTCGGTTACACTTGGCGGGGCCGGGACTTCTCCCCCCAACGAACGGATACGAGCCGGGTAAAACAGGGAATGGGACTATCCACCGAGGCCCCCGAAGAGACCGCTCCGCCGCTGGCGCCGGTCCCTGAAGACTTCAACGGCCTGCTCGCCGGGCTGCGCGCGAAGCTCGACCGCGAGCTCGCGGTGTGGATCGAGGCCAAGCGCCAGGAGGCGATCGCCTCCGGGTCTCCCGAAACGCTGGAGCTCGTCGACGGCGTGGGCCTCCTGGCCATGCAGGGCGGCAAGCGGCTGCGCCCCGCGCTCGTCTACTATACCTACCGCGCCTGCGGCGGCACCTCCGACGAGGAGGCGCTGCCTTTGGCGCTCTCGACCGAGCTGCTCCACACCTATCTCCTGATCCACGACGACATCATGGACCACGCCGAGACGCGGCGCGGCCTGCCCTCGGCGCACGTGCGCTTCCGCGACGCCCACCAGAAGCGCCGGATGTACGGCGACGCGGACGACTTCGGCCGCTCGGTCGCCATCCTGCTGGGCGACCTCGCCCAGAGCTGGGCCGTGGAGCTGGCCACGGGCGTGGCGGCCGATCGCATCATCGTGATGGAGGCCGGCCGCAT
>CAXTNS010000579.1:1507-3244 GCA_964245465.1 uncultured Thermoanaerobaculia bacterium | reverse complement strand
CCCAGGGCTCGCGCGAGCTGGCCCGCTGCTTCGCCGCCATGTGCCAGGAGGTCATCGGCGGGCAGTACCTGGAGCTGCTGGTGGCGCAGCGCCGCACGGCCAGCGAGGAGGAGCTGCGGCGCGTGCTGCGCCTGAAGTCCGGGCGCTACACGGCGGAGCGGCCCCTCCAGCTCGGCGCCCTGCTGGCCGGCGCGCCGCCGGAAACCCTCGCCATCCTCTCGCGCTACGGCACGGCCGTGGGCGAGGCCTTCCAGCTCCAGGACGACCTCCTGGGGATGTTCGGCGATCCCAGCGCCACGGGCAAACCGGTGGACGCCGACCTGCGCGAGGGCAAGCTCACCTTCCTGATCCATCACGCCCTGGCGACGGCCACGCCGGAGCAGCGGCGAATCCTCGAAGCGGCCCTCGGCAACGCGGAGGCCACCGCGGCCGAGACCACCGCGGCCGTCAAGGCGTTGGAGGAGACGGGGGCGCAGGAAGCCGTCACCGCCATGGTGAGCGAGCGCCTGGACGCCGCCCGCGCCGCCCTTTCGGAGCTGAATCCCGCAATCACCCTCACTCCCGAGGGCCGGCTGTTCCTCGAAGGGCTGATCGACTACCTGTGGGAGCGCAAGCGTTGAGCGGCCTCCCGGTCCAGACTCCTGCCGTCGAAGAGCGGGACCGCAAGGCCGAGCACATCCGCCTGGCGCTCGACCCGCGCATGCAGCTCGGCCACAGCTTCTTCGACGAGTACCGCTTCGAGCACGAGGCCCTGCCCGAGATCGACCTCGACGCGATCGACGTGTCGGCCGACTTCCTGGGCCGGCGGCTCGCCGCTCCCCTGCTCCTCTCCTGCATGACCGGCGGCACGGAGACGGCCGGCCGGATCAACCGCAACCTCGCGGCGGGCGCCGAGCGGACGGGCGTGGCCGTGGGCGTCGGGTCCCAGCGCAAAGCGTTGGAAGATCCCGCGAAAGCTGATACCTTTCGGGTCCGCGAGGTCGCTCCCTCGGTACCGTTGCTGGCCAATCTGGGCGCCGTCCAGCTCAATTACGGGATGGGGGTGCGCGAGTGCCGGCAGGCGGTGGACATGATCGGTGCGGACGCCCTGGTCCTGCACCTCAATCCGCTCCAGGAAGCGATCCAGCCCGAAGGACAGTGTGATTTTTTCGGCCTGCTGCCGAAGATCGGCGAGGTGGTGCGGGAGGTGGGGGCGCCGGTGGTGGTCAAGGAGATCGGCTGCGGCATCTCGGCGGCCACGGCGCGCGCCCTGGCCGGCCAGGGAGTGCGCATCGTCGACACGGCGGGAGTGGGCGGCACGAGCTGGGCGCGCATCGAGGCCCAGCGGGCCGGCGACCTGGACATCGGAGAGTTGTTCGCCGGCTGGGGACTGCCCACGCCGGAATCGATCCGGCAAGTCCGTAGCGTCGAAGGTCTGACGGTGATCGCCAGCGGCGGCATCCGCCACGGGCTCGACGCCGCCAAGGCCATCGCCCTCGGAGCGGACCTGGTGGGGATGGCCTATCCCTTCCTCGGGCCCGCCACCGAGTCGCCCGAACGGGTCGCCGACAAAGTGCGGCGCACCGTGCGCGAGCTCAAGATCTGTATGTTCTGCCTTGGGGTGAAAACGATCGCGGAGCTTCAGCGTACCAGGCTCCTGAAAAGGGTTTGAGATGAGCAAGATTGCCAATATCGCCCAAAATATTGCCCAAAATACGGCCAACAATAAGGTGTCCCCCCTCCCGCTGACCCGCGAGG
>CAXTNS010000579.1:0-1497 GCA_964245465.1 uncultured Thermoanaerobaculia bacterium | reverse complement strand
CGGCGGTTCCACGAGCTGCCCACGGGCCTTCCCGCCGAAGAGGCGGCCGAGATCCGCCGGCAGGCCCTGGAGGCCATGACGAGCACGCCGCTCTCGAACATCGGCCACCACTCGCTGGACGTCCAGCGCGCCTCCCACCGCAACTGCGAGAACTTCATCGGCGTGGCCCAGATCCCCATGGGGGTCGTCGGCCCCCTGAAGGTGCGCGGCCAGTATGCGGACGGCGACGTCTACGTGCCCCTCGCCACCACCGAGGCGGCGCTCGTGGCCTCGACCAACCGCGGCTGCGCGGCTCTGCGCGAGGCCGGCGGCGCCGTGGTGCGGGTCGAGGACGTGGGCATGACCCGCGCCCCCGTCTTCCGCACCTCGGGCATCGTCCAGACCCAGCAGTTCCTCCAGTGGATCCAGGAGCACGAGGCCGACATCCGCCAGGTCGCCGAGGACACCAGCCGGTTCCTCCGCCTCCTCGAGGTCCGCCCGTACGCCTTCGGCACCACGGTCTTCCTGCGCTTCCGCTTCGACACCGGCGACGCCATGGGCATGAACATGGTGACGATTGCCTGCGACCGCGCCGTCAACGAGCTGATCGAGCCCGCCACCGGCGTGCCCTGCATCGGCCTGTCCGGCAACTACTGCGTGGACAAGAAGCCGGCTCACATCAACTTCCAGGAAGGGCGCGGCAAGCGCATTTATGCAGAAATTCTGCTCGAAGCCCCCATCCTCCACCACATCCTGAAGACCGACGCCCGGAGCCTCGTCGAGGTGCAGTACCGGAAGAACCTCCTGGGCTCCATCGCCGCCGGCTCCCTGGGCTTCAACGCCCACTTCGCCAACGTGGTGGCGGCCTTCTTCATCGCCACCGGCCAGGACCCCGCCCACGTGGTCGAGGGCTCCATGGGCATCACCTGCATCGAGCCGCGGGGGCCGGACTCCGTCTTCGCCTCCATCTTCCTGCCCGACGTGCCCCTCGGGGCCGTGGGCGGCGGCACCTCGCTCGACACCCAGCGCGAAGCCTTGGCCGTGCTCGGCGTCTCGCCCGACCCGGAGCGCCGCGGCGAAGCCGTCTCCCGGCTCGCCGAGATCCTGGGCGCCGTCGTCCTGGCCGGCGAGCTGTCGCTGATGGCGGCCTTCACCTCCAACGATCTGGCGCGCGCCCACGAGAAGCTCGGGCGCGGCGAGATCCCCTCGTCCCTGTAGACGCGGAGGCCGGGCTGACCGCCGTCTCGACTCCCGGCAAGCTCATCCTCATGGGCGAGCATGCCGTCGTCTACGGCCGGCCCGCCCTCGCCGCCGCCATCGACCTGCGGCTGACCGTCCACGTCTCTGCCCGCCCTGGGGGCACTGTCCGCCTGGACCTGCCCAGCCTTCCTCACACCGAGGAGCTTTCCTGGAGCGGCGTCCTCGCCTACTGCCGCGCGGCCCGCGAGAGCTGGCGCGAGTACTCCCGCGAGCCCGGACCCGAGCGCTTCCATGCCGTGCGGGGCGACGATCCGGCCC
>CAXTNS010000578.1:0-4589 GCA_964245465.1 uncultured Thermoanaerobaculia bacterium | reverse complement strand
TCCTTGTACTGCAACAGATACAGCCGGTAATAGATCCCGCGCAGGGCGAGCAACTCCTGGTGGGTGCCGTACTCGCGGACCTCTCCCTTGTGGAGGACGAGGATGCGGTCGGCCTTCTGAATCGTGGAGAGGCGGTGGGCGATGACCACGCTGGTGCGCCCTTCGAGCAGCCGGTCCAGGGCCCTCTGGATGAGCTGCTCGGTCTCGGTGTCGATCGACGAGGTGGCCTCGTCCAGGATCAGGATGCTGGGGTCGAACGCCAGGGCGCGGGCGAAAGCGATGAGCTGCTTCTGACCCACCGAGAGGCCGGCCCCGCGCTCCTTGACCTGGGTATCGAACCCGGCGGGCAGGCGCTCGATGAAGGGCAGGGCGTGCACCTCCCCCGCCGCCCAGCGGACCCTCTCGCCGTCGATCGTCTCCTCGCCCAGCCGGACGTTGGCGCCGATGGTGCCGGCGAAGAGGAAGACGTCCTGGAGCACCATGGCCACGCTTCGGCGCAGCCGCGGGAGGTCCCACTGGCGCACGTCCACGCCGTCCACCCGCACGGCGCCCCCCTCGACGTCATAAAACCGCAGCAAAAGATTGGCGAGGGTGCTCTTGCCGGCGCCCGTGTGGCCCACCACGGCGAGCGTCTCGCCCGGACGCACCCGGAAGGAGACGCCCTTGAGCACAGGCTCGCCCTCCTTGTAGGAGAAGCGGACGCCCTCGAACTCGATGTCCCCCCGGACTTCTTGGGGCCGGTACGCCCCCTCGGGCGTGGCGATCTTCACGGGCTCGTCGAGCAGCTTGAAGACCCGTTCGGAGCTCGCCATGGCGCCCTGGAGAATGTTGTACTTCTCCGACAGGTCCGAGAGCGGCTGGTAGAAGCGCTGGGCGTACTGGAGGAAGGCGATCAGGGCGCCGATCGAAACGGCGCCCGCCATCGCCCGTCCGCCGCCTACCCAGATCAGCAGTCCCGTGCCGATCGAGGTGATCAGCTCCACGCCGGGGAAGAAGACGGCGTAGTAGAAGATCGACCGCACGTTGGCCTCGCGGTGGGCGTCGTTGATCTCGGAGAACTCGCCGAAGGCCCGCTCCTCGCGGTTGAAGAGCTGCACCACCGCCATGCCCGTGACGTGCTCCTGGAGGAAGGCGTTGATGCGGGCGATCTTGACCCGCACCTCGCGGAAGCTCTGGCGTACCCGGCTCTTGAACCAGGAGGTGAGGAGGAGCAGCAGCGGCACGATGGAGAACGCCACCAGTGCCAGCCGCCAGTCGAGCCAGAACAGGACTCCCACGATGCCCGACAGCAGCATGACGTCGCCAAAGATCGAGACGATCCCGGCCGTGAACATCTCGTTCAGGGCGTCGACGTCGGTCGTCACCCGGGTGACCAGGCGGCCGATGGGGTTCCGGTCGTAGAAGGCGAGCGGCAGGCGCTGGAGGTGCCCGAAGACCTGCCGGCGCAGGTCGTTCATGATGTACTGCCCCATCATCTGGAGGATGTACCCCTGGCCGTATGCGGCGGCGAAGACGAGAGCGAGGTTCAGGAAGTAGAGACCGGCGATCACCGCCACACCTTGGGGGGCCACCTCGGCCGGCACGATCCCCCGGGCCAGCAGGAGGTCCCGCACCCAGAGGCTCGGGGTCGAGAGCCGTCCCTCCGCCCCGCCCGGACGGATGAACAGGTCGAGCGCCATGGCCGACAGGAGCGGCCCGGTGAGTTGGAGCAGCGAGGAGGCAAAGATGAGCAGGAGCGCCCCCAGGGCCATGCCGCGGTAGGGGCGGACGTAGCCCAGCAGCCGCCGCATGAGGCGCGCGTCGTAGGCCTTGCCCAGCACCTCCTCGTCGTGATGTCCGGCGGTCTCGCTCACCGGGGTACGATAGCAGGACGCGCCCTCAGGGAGGACAGATCAAGGGGATGGCCTCCCGCTTGTTTCGGCGATAGACCCGAAAGTCACCTTGGTCCACCGTGATGACGCTATGCCGCGGATAGAGCTCGCTCATGCGGATCGGCGATCCCCTTCACGAGCGTGAACAGCCCTTGCGGCGGGACAAATCCTTCGGTCCGTCAACCGCTCCAGCCAAACGCAGGAAACCCTGGGCCTCGCCGCCCGCCCTGGCCTTCTCCAATTGGTCGCGGATGAGTCTGCCCTGCGGCACACCACTCCGCTCCGCGGCCGCTTCGAGCCATGCCGCCAGTTCTTCGCTGAGACGAACGGTGATTGTACGACCCATAGGAGCAAAAGCGTAACCCAAGTGGGGGCCCCCCCTACTCATACTCTTTCATCTATTCCCTCAATGGTGTAGACTCCCCCCAGTCTTTATCCGTTCATCTCTGGATCGTTGGAGTCTGTGGTCATGCCGCCGACGTTGAACCAGTTGTTGAAGACCATGGTGGAACAGGGAGGGTCCGACCTCCACGTCACCACCAACTCACCCCCGCAGGTGCGGGTAGACGGCCATCTGCGGCCGCTCAACCTGCCTCCCATGACGCCGTCAGAGACGAAGCAGCTCGCCTACTCGATCCTGACCGACAACCAGAAGCACCGGTTGGAGGAGAACCTGGAGATCGACCTCTCCTTCGGGATCAAGGGGCGGGCCCGCTTCCGCGCCAACATCTTCCACCAGCGCGGCGCGATCGCCGCCGTCTTCCGGCAGATCCCCTATGAGATCAAGGGCTTCCGCGAGCTGGGCCTGCCCACGGTGATCGAGCGCCTGTGCGAGAAGCCGCGCGGGCTGATCCTGGTGACCGGCCCCACGGGCTCGGGCAAGTCGACGACGCTGGCCGCCATGATCGACAAGATCAACCGCGAGCGCAGCGAGCACATCGTCACCATCGAGGACCCGGTCGAGTACCTGCACAGCCACAAGAAGTGCATCGTCAACCAGCGCGAGATCCACGCGGACACGCACGGCTTTTCCGAGTCCCTGCGCTCGGCCCTGCGGCAGGACCCGGACGTGGTGCTGATCGGCGAGATGCGTGACCTGGAGACGGTGGAGGCGGCGCTGCGCATCGCCGAGACGGGCCACTTGACCTTCGCCACCCTGCACACCAACTCGGCCGCGCAGACGATCAACCGCATCATCGACGTCTTCCCGGCCCACCAGCAGGGACAGATCCGCGCCCAGCTCTCGCTCGTGCTGGAGGGGATCATCTGCCAGACGCTGCTGCCCAAGGCCGGCGGCAAGGGGCGGGCCATGGCGATGGAGATCCTGATCCCCAGCTCGGCCATCCGCAACCTGATCCGCGAGGACAAGGTGCATCAGATCTACGGCATGATGCAGACCGGTCAGGCCAAGCACGGCATGCAGACGTTCAACCAGGCCCTGGCGGCCCTGTACTTCAAGCGCATGATCACGCTGGAGACGGCGCTCGCCCGCTCGTCGTATCCGGACGAGCTCCAGGAGATCATCAACCGCGGTCCGGCGAGTTTGAACCCCGCGCTCACCGCGTAGGGGGAGGAGTCCGAGGATGCCCAGCTTCGTTTGGAAAGGAAAGAACCGCACCGGTCAGGTCCAGGAAGGGCAGCTCCTGGCCGACTCGCGCGACGCCGCCGTGGCGGTGCTGCGGGGCCGGCAGATCCAGATCACCTCGATCAAGGAGAAGGGGAAGGAGATCAAGCTCATCCCCCGCTTCTCCGGTGGCATCGGCGCCAAGCGGGTCGCCATCTTCACCCGCCAGTTCTCCGTGATGCTCGACGCCGGCCTGCCGCTCGTCCAGTGCCTGGAGATCCTCGGCGAGCAGGAAGAGCACCGTGGCTTCCAGACCATCATCCACCAGGTGAGGAGCGACGTCGAAGCCGGCGCCTCCCTCGCCGACTCCATGCGCAAGCACCCCAAGGCCTTCGACAACCTGTTCACCAACATGGTGGCGGCCGGCGAGGCGGGCGGTATCCTCGACATCATCCTGCAGCGCCTCTCGGTCTACATCGAGAAGGCGGTCAAGCTGAACAGCCAGGTGAAGTCGGCTCTCATCTACCCGGTGGCGATCATCGTCATCGCGGCCCTGGTGGTGTTCATCATCCTGTGGAAGGTGATCCCGGTCTTCGCCCAGCTCTTCGCGGGCCTGGGCGGCGAGATGCCGCTGCTCACCCGGATGGTGATCACCGCGAGCAACTTCGTGGCCGACTACTTCATCTTCATCCTCCTGGTCATCGTCTTTGGCATCGTGGCCATCAACCGCTGGCACAAGACGCCGCACGGCCGGCGCGTGCTGGACGGCCTGCTGCTGCGCATCCCGATCATCGGCATGCTGCTGCGCAAGATCGCCGTGGCCCGCTTCTGCCGCACGCTCGCGACCCTGACGGCCTCGGGCGTGCCGATCCTCGACGGCCTGGAGATCACGGCCAAGACGGCCGGCAACGCCATCATCGAGGACGCCGTCATGGCCGTGCGCAAGAGCGTCGAGGAGGGCAAGAGCATCAGCGAGCCGCTCGCCCAGACCAAGGTGTTCCCCGCCATGGTGGTGCAGATGATCAACGTCGGCGAGACGACCGGCCCTCTGACCCCGAGCTCGCGGCAAGCGCCGCGGACGAAGGTCGTCTTACCGGCCCCGAGCTCGCCCGTGATCGCGACCACGTCTCCTGGCACGAGGCGTTTCGCGAGCC
>CAXTNS010000577.1:0-4605 GCA_964245465.1 uncultured Thermoanaerobaculia bacterium | reverse complement strand
GTCAACTCCCTCTCGGTGGCCGATCTCCTGCCGCTCACGACGGAATGGCCGGGCGAGCCGGCCTGCCCGTGTCCGTTCTTTCCGGAGGGCTCGCCGCCGCTGCTCTACGCACGGACGAGCAGTGCCACGCCGTTTCGGCTGAACCTCCACACGCGCGACGTCGGCCACACGTTGATCGTAGGTCCGACAGGCAGCGGCAAGAGCACGCTGCTTCTGTCTCTCCTCCTCAACTTCCTGCGTTATCCGGAGTCTCGCGTCGTCCTCTTCGACCGGGACCAGTCGAGCCGGATCCTCTGCGAGGCGATGCCGGACGTGGCCTTGAGCCTTGTGGGCGTCGACGAGGGTGGCGTTCATTTTCAGCCTCTCCGGGACCTCGAGGACGCGCAGGAGCTCGGCTGGGCGCTCGCATGGATCGAGTTTCTGGTGGGGCTTCAGAACGTCACGCTCAATCCAGCCAAGCGCGCGGCCTTGTCGCGCGGCTTGGAGCTTCTGCGGGAGGAGGCCGCCGAGCAGCGGTCACTGTTCAATTTCATGATCCAGGTCCAGGACGTCGAGTTGCGGATGGCGCTCAAGGCATACACCCGCGACGGGCCGTACGGCTACCTCCTCGACACCACCGGAGCCGAGCGGCACGAGCGCTCCCGCGTCGAGGTCTACGAGACGCGGCCGCTCATGGACCTCGACGACTCGGTCAAGCTGCCGGTGCTCCTTCGTCTGCTGCGCGAGGTGGAAAGGGGCCTTGATGGCTCCCCCACCTTGATCCTTTTGGACGAGGCGGGGATTGCGCTCATGCATCCGGCGTGGGCTTCGCGCGTTCAGCAATGGGCTCTGTCCCTGCGCAAGAAAAACGCCAGTCTCGTCCTGGCCGTTCAGAACCTGCGTCAACTGGATTCTCACGGGGCCGGCGCGAACATCCGCGAGTCGTGCCCGTCTCGCTTCTATCTGCCAAATCCCGCGGCCGGCGTCGCTGGAGCGCGAGAGCTCTACGAGGACTTCGGTCTAAACCCGCGAGAGATCGACCTGATCGCCCGCGCCGAGGCACGCCGGGACTACTACTTTAGCTCGCCTCGCGGCTCTCGCCTGTTCCAACTGGGTTTGAGGCGGGCTGAGCTCGCCTTCCTGAGCGCTCGGCCGGGGCTGTCCTTTCAGGCGTCGGTCGCCGAGGCGCTCCGCATCAAGAAAGCGTACGGCCCGGATTGGGTCGCGGAGTGGCTGCGCGAGTGCGGGTGTGTCGAAGAGGCCAGACGTTTCAACCGTTGCCCCCAAATCACATAAGGAGACTCCGAATGCGTCGTTTCACGTGGTGCTTGACACTCTTTCTTCTGGTCCTCGTCGGCGTTTCTCAGCCGAGCGCAGCGCAGATTCCCGTCACGGATGTGGCCCACATCGCGACCTCGGTCTGGGCGGAGGTCGCGCGCTACGCCCAAGCCGTTGAAGACTATCTCTCGCAGGCCGAGCAGATCTACAACCAGTATGAGCAGATCCAATATCAGCTCCAGGCGCTCTCCAAACTCGACATCCACAACTGGCGGGATCTCTCGCCGGCGTTCTCCCGCTTGCTCACACTCGTCGACCAGGCGGATGCAGTGCTCTACAACACGGAGCGGCTGGAGGAACGCTTCTACGAGACGTTCCCCGCGGGCGAGCGATATATCAACTATCGAGACGACTCCTGGCGGGCGCTCTTCCGCACCATGGAGACGTTCCGGCTTTCGCTCCAATCGCTTCATGAGATCACCTCCTCCGACGAGCTCGACCTCGAAACCCTGGCGGTAATCGAAGCCGAGATCGAGGACGCGGAGGGCCATGAGCAGGTGCTCGAGGGGATCGGCGACCTGCTCTCCTGGAGCGCCAAGCAGAGCCTGCTGGCGGAGCGGATCAATGCGGCGCAGGCCAATGCCGAGATGGTGGCACGGGCCTATGAGATCAATGAAGCTGCCCGTTCCCGTGAATCCTATGCGGCGTTCCTTGAAGGAACGGTCCTCGATGCGAGCGCTTACGACCCCAATCCGCGGGCGTTCCGGGCTCTTCCCGGATGGATGCCGCGATGAAGCCGCGGATCGCCCTCCTTGCTGTGGGCTTGAGTCTGCTCGGCGGTGCCGCGCAGGCGCAATCCTCGGGAATCCTGACCGATGTCGTCTCGCAGTATGAGAGCGCCTCGCAGAGCTGGATCGAGCAGTCCGCGGGCATTACGAGAAACCTCTTCGTGTCGCTCGTATTGCTGGAGCTGGCGCTCACCCTGGTCGTGGGACTCCTCCGCTTTATCGGCGGCTCCGCCGGGGTCGGCAAGCTCTCCGCCGCCCTTCTCCAGAAGATCAGCTACATCGGATTGTTCTGGGCTTTCGTGACCTCGTTCCCGCTCTGGATTCCCAAGATCATCCTGAGCTTCGACCAAGCCGGGGCGGTGCTCTCCGGCACCGTGGGGCTGCAACCGTCCCTCATTCTGGACTGTGGAGTCTTCCTCTGTGGGCTGCTGATCTATGCCATGGGGCAACTGGGGCTCGTCAACAGCTTTGCGGCGTTCCCCGCGGCGCTCCTGGTCTATCTCGCAGCGCTCGGGATTCTCGTCTGCTTTGCGTTGATCGCCGCGCGTCTGGTCGAGGCGCTCGTCAAGAGCTACCTGGTGATGGCGGGAGCGGTTTTCTTTCTGGGTTTTGCACCCTTCCGTTTCACCGCGCCGCTGGCGGAGAACTATCTGGTCACCGTCGTGCGAGTCGGGGTGCAGATCTTCGTGCAGTACCTCCTGGTGGCCGTCGGTCAAGCCATCACTCAGCAGTGGATCCTGGCCTTCCAGGCCTACACCCCAGAGCAGGGCTTCCGATTGCCGCTGTCGGTCCTGGGAGGAGCGATCGTCTACGCCTGGCTGGTGATCAAGGTCCCGTCGGAGCTGGCGTACTCGCTGACCGCACCCTCGGGCTTCCTGCGTCTCCGTGAGGCTCTGACGGCCGATGTTTAGAGCGCGAGGGCAGCGGAGCGTGCGAGCCAGCGGGCCTTCGCCCACAGGCGCCCCGGTCGAAAAACGCATAGCGGGGGATCAGGCTTTCTTTCATCTCTGGGGGGACCTGCTCCGGCAGCGGCAGTACTGGGTGCTCGCCGCCCTGGCGTCTTTGATTATCAACGGCATCCTGACGCTTGCCTTCATCGGGCTTGCGTCGAGGGCGAGGATCACGCCCTACATCGTCGAGGTCAATCGTCACGGCACGCCCGTGGCTTTCGGTCCGGCCGAGCGGATCAAGACGGTGGACGACCGGATCGTCATGGGAGAGATCTCCCGTTTCATCGTGCGGCTGCGGACCGTCAGCAGCGATCCCGGGATCCTGGAGGCCCTCTTCGCGGAGGCGTACGCCTATCTCGCCGAACGGGAGCCTGCGGCCAAGCAGTACCTGGACTCCTACTTCCTCAAAAACGATCCGCGCGTGCTGGCGAGAGCCTACTTGCGATCGGTCGACATCGAGTCCGTTTACCGGATGCCGGACAACCCGCAACAGAAGCGAGAGCGGAGCACCTGGCGCGTCCGCTGGTCGGAGCGGTATCTCCCGGTGGGGATCGGCGGCTCGCCGCATGAAGAGGAATGGGAAGGGTTTGTGACCGTCAAGATCGATCCGCCGGAGGACGAGGAGCGGCTTCACCGCAATCCGGTGGGCATTTACATCACTCAAATCACCTGGGCACAAGTCAAAAGGAGGAATTGATCGATGAATGTGAAAGTGAGGACTCTGGCTGGCATCTTGTCTCTTCTCCTGGCTCCGGCTCTGTCGGCGGAGGAACCCGGGGTGACGGTCGTTCCGTTCGCAACCGGAGCGCCGGAGCTTCAGTGCGAGACCCTGCGCGTCTGCGCGGTCGAGCTCGAAATAGGCGAACGAGTCGTGAAGACCTATCTGGGAGACGCCGAGCGCTGGAAAGTGGATGTGCAGCTCTCCCAGGAAGGCGGCGTCAAGCCGCTCGTGGTGCTCAAGCCGACGGAGTGCGGGATCGAGACGAATCTGATGGTCAGCACGGACCGCCGGATCTACGACGTACTGGTCCGGTCCCGGAGCTGCGGCAGTCCGGGCGACGGGCTGAAGCTCGGTCCCCGGCGCCTGCGCTTCGAGTACGGCGGCTTTTCTCAGGCCTGGAATGACCGGGGCCAGCCTGGAGCGGTGGTCGTGGAGTCTGGTGCCGCGAAGCCTCAAAGCCTGAACTTCAAGTACTCCTGGACGGGAGGCTGGCGCGGCATCAAGCCGAAGCTCGTCTATGACGACGGCAAGCGCGTCTACGTGCGGCTGGAGAGGACGCCGGAAAAAGCTCCCGCGATCTTCCGCAGGGGTGCGGAGGGACTGGAGCTCGTTCCCTTCCGCCTGGAAGGAAACGTTTATGTCGTCGAGGCGCTCCCGGAGGAGCTCGTGCTGGTGAGCGGTCCCCACGAGAAGCGTGATCGGACGGTCGTGCGGAGGAACGGAGAATGAGCTCCGGCGACGAGGATCTGACGCCGAAGCCGCGACGGCTTGGGCCTCGCGCCCTGGCCGCGGCCGGCGCGCTGCTCTGCCGGGTGGTCGGCGGCATCATCGTTTCGGTGTTTCCGGGGAGCGGCCCCAAAGGAAAGGCGCCGGTCGCCCGGGAAAACCC
>CAXTNS010000576.1:0-4609 GCA_964245465.1 uncultured Thermoanaerobaculia bacterium | reverse complement strand
CCCAGAGGCAGCTCGGAGATCACCTGGACGCGCCCCACGGCCAGGTACTCGAAGGTGGTGTTGGCCCCGCGCCGCTCGCGGCAGAGCTCCATGACCGTTCCGAGGTAACGCTCGGGAATCATGATCGACGCCTTGATGAACGGCTCGCGGATGAAGTCGATGCTCCCCGGGTCGGGGAACAGGGCGGGGTTGTCCACCGTGATCAGCTCGCCGCTCGTGAGCATCACCTCGTACTGCACGGAAGGGGCGGAGAGGAGGAGGGAGAGGTTGTGCTCCCGTTCCAGGCGCTCCTGGACGATCTCCAGGTGCAGGAGCCCCAGGAAGCCGCAGCGGAAGCCGAAGCCCAGAGCCGTGGAGGAGTCCTTCTGGAAGGTCAGGGAGGCGTCGTTCAGCTTGAGCTTGTCGAGCGCCTTGGCCAGGTCCTCGTAGTCGTCGGAAGCGATCGGATAGATGGAGGAGAAGACGACCGGCTTCGCCTCCTTGTAACCGGGCAGCGGCGCGGACGCGGGGTGGTCCACTTCGGTGATCGTGTCGCCGACGTTGATCTCGGAGACGGCCTTGACGCCCGCGATGACGTAGCCCACGGCTCCCGCCTCCAGGGAGTCGGCCTTGACGCGCTTGAGCTGCAGCAGGCCGACCTCCTCGCTCTCGTACTCCTTGGCCGTGTGCATGAGGAGGATCTTCTGGCCGGCGCGCAGCGTCCCCTCCTTGATCCGGCAGATGAGGACGACACCGCGGTAGACGTCGTACTGGGCGTCGAAGATGAGGGCGCGCAGGGGCGCCTCGGGGTCGCCCTGGGGAGCCGGGAGCTTGGTGACGACGGCCTCCAGGACGTCGTCGATCCCGATCCCCTGCTTGGCCGAGCAGAGCACGGCTTCGAAGGGGTCGAGGCCGAGGTCGGCGTCGATCTCCTCGCGGATCCTCTCGACGTCGGCCGAGGGGAGGTCGATCTTGTTGATGACGGGCACGATCTCCAGGTCGTACTCCATGGCCAGATAGAGATTGGCCACGGTCTGCGCCTCGACCCCCTGGGAGGCGTCGACCAGCAGGAGGGCGCCCTCGCAGGACATGAGCGACCGGCGGACCTCGTGGGAGAAGTCCACGTGGCCGGGCGTGTCGATCAGGTTCAGCCGGTAGGTCTTGCCGTCCCGGGCGGTGTAGCGGAGGGTGATCGTGTTGCTCTTGATGGTGATGCCGCGCTCGCGCTCGATGTCCATCGAGTCGAGGATCTGGTCGCGGAACTCCCGGTCCTCCACACCCCCGCAACGCTGGATCAGACGGTCGGCCAGGGTAGACTTCCCGTGGTCGATGTGGGCGATGATGCAGAAGTTACGGATGTCGTCCAAGGTGGTCTCTTTCTCTTCGCGACTCTGAGGAGTTGCCGTGCAGGAGATCCTACAACGGCTGGCTCCCGGTTGGCATTCCGGGCGCTGGAACAATGATGGAGCCGTTGAAACATTGTTGGACGGCTCCAGGGGACGTCTTTTGGCATGGAACAATGTTCGATCGCATCGGGCATTGTTCTGCCCGTCCAGACAATGTTTTTCGGTCCTGAACATTGAAGGAGCCGCCGTGAGACTGAAACAGGGGCGCACCGTCTATTCCACGGAATCTCCCGTGCCGAGAAAAGAAGATTCCGTTCGACGGGAGTCGGCTGCGAGCGAGCCGCCGTTCCGCCAGTCGCCCCGCGTGCGCCTGGACCGGTCGGGACGGGGAGGAAAGACCGTCACCATCGCCGGGCCGCTCATCCTCACACGGGAGGAGGCGGAGGCTCTGCTGTCGTCCTGGAAGAAGCTGTGCGGGAGCGGCGGGGCGCTCAAGGCGGGGAAGACCCGGGAGGGCGCCCCCGCCTTCGAGCTGGAGATCCAGGGCGACCATGCCGACCGGCTGGTCGCCGAGCTGCTCAAGGAGGGTTACAAGGCGAAGCGGTCGGGCGGATAGGGCTCAGCCTTCGCCGACCCGGTGCCCCGTCCTCTTGTAGAAGTAGTCGTAGCCTTCCTGAGTGAAGACGTACTCCTCGCCGTCCTTCTGAACGAGGCCTCCATCCAGCAGGGACTGCATCGCCCCTTCGAAGTCCACGCCGGGGCTTATGGCCGCGGCCTCTTCAAAAGCGCTCTGGGGAAGCCGGTCGCCCACCTTCGCTCCCTCCCGGTCTCCCTTCTGCTCATGGAACTGCACCAGCAGGATCTCCGCTCCTTTGGACAGCAGAGTCATTGGCATCGTCTTGGTCTCCTTTCTTGGGGAACGGATCCCCACGGAGACCCAGAGCAACGCCCGTGCCACGGTGGTCTGGCAGCCCTCATGCAATGAACCTCGGCGAAGGAGGAGATCTTGATGAGCGACACGACCGTGACCAAAGTCGATTCCCGGCACTCCCCGCACGGCACGCTGGGGCAGAAGTACCTCGCCTCCGGGGTCCACGTGGCCATGCGCCTGTGGGAGGAGGAGCCGACGCAGGACGAGAAGCCGGAGAGCCGGCGGGAGTACGAGACGGTGGGCTACGTCATCGAAGGGCGGGCCGAGTTGCACCTCGAAGGGCAGAAGGTGCTCCTGGAGGAGGGGGACTCCTGGGTGGTTCCCAAGGGGGCGGCGCACCGGTACCGCGTCCTGGAGCCGTTCCGAGCGGTCGAGGCCACCTCACCGCCGGCCCATGCCCACGGGCGGGACGAGCGCTGACCCGTCCCGAAGTCCTGGCAGGGCGGCCACGGGGCCGCCCTGCGTTTCCTCAGAGCTTCAGGACCATCTTGATCATGTCGTGCTGGCTGCCGTCGGGGTCCGTCCCATAGCCCGGGATGGTGTACCCGGCGAAGCCCAGGTCGCTCAGCGTCTTGACGGCGTCGGCCTCGAAGTCGGAAACCAGCATGCAGGTCAGGTGGCGCAGGCCGTCAAGGCGGGCCGTGGCGATGAAGTTGTTGACCAGCAGGGTGCCCAGGCCGGCGCCCCGGTACTCGGGATCGATGAGCCACTTGACGCGGCCGACCAGGCGCAGGGGACTCCCCTCGCGGCGGTGGAGGGTGGCGTCGGCCACGACCCGCTTGCCGTCCAGGGCGAGCAGAGGCAGCACCTTCGAGTAGTCGAGCTCGCGGCCCCAGCTTTCGACCAGGGAGCGGTTGTCGATCCGGTCCCAGGCGAACCGGCGGACCTCCGGAGACAAGTGCTTGAAAAATTCGTACAGCGCGTCGACGTCGTTCTCGGTGAATGGGCGGACGAGCAGGCGTCGTCCATCCCGGAGCACGGCTTCTTGTGGATAGCGGATGGGCATGTCCCTCCTCCGGAAAAAAGACGGATAGGGAGCGTAGCACGGCAAGGGCGTTGGATGAATTGACCGCTAAATAGGCTCCAGATCAAGAGGATTTCAGTGGCACGTCTCTTGCTACTAAAGGAAAATCGACCACGGAGCCGTTGAGGCCGGGGCGATTCCAAAGGAGGCTACGGTGTTCAAGGTTCAGGATGAAACGACGGAATCGGCTCTCTGCGTAGGGATCATCGCCGCGTTGATCTGGGGGATCGGTTTGAGCCTGTACGGTTTCCATCAGGTTCCGGGTCAGCTCTCCTGGATGACGTGGAGCGCGCAACTGGTCGGTGGGATTCTCGCCTGCCTGATCGTGCCGCTTGTGTTCGTGCGCGGCCGGGAGTGGGTGCTTGCGCGGATCCAGGTGCAGCCCCGCGAATTGCCTCAAACACGTTGAGCTTCCCTCCATCCCGGAATCGCCGATCCCGGGAACAACGTTAGACTCTCTGCATGGCCGACCCGGCGTGGGAGGACCTCTCCCGGACGCTGCGCAGTAGTGCGCCTTACAAGGCCCTTGTTCAAGGGCTCGGGGACGTGGTGCGCCTGCCTGTGCCGGCGGCGGCGTGGATCGGGGAACTGCTGGCGCGGGACCTCGGCCGGCCGCTGCTGGTGCTGGTGCCCCGCGAGGCGGACGCTCTGATGTGGATCGAGGCGGCCCGCCTGTTCGGGCGCGAGGAGGGGGTGGTCTACTTCCCGGCGCCGACGTTGACCCCCTATCAGGAAGCTGAGACTTCCCTGATGGTGCGCGCCCAGGAGTCCGTGGCCCTCGACTGCGTCGCGTCGGGGAAGATGACGACGATCGTCGCCACCCCGCGGGCGCTGTTCCGGCGGCTGCCCACCCGGGAGGAATTCCGCAAGGCGGTCCTGACCGTCAAGCCCGGCGAGGACCACCCCATCGACGAATTGGTCGAGCACCTGGTCCGGTATGGCTTCCGGCGCACGGACCTGGTGTACGAGGTGGGGGACTTCGCGGTCCGCGGCGGCATCGTGGACTTCTTTCCCCCGGGGGAGGACGCGCCCGTCCGGCTCGACCTGTTCGGCGACACGGTCGAGTCGATCCGCTGGTTCGACGCCCAATCGCAGCGCTCGGAGGACACGCTGGATTCCGTCCGCATCCTCCCTCTGTCCCTGTTTCCCTTGGGGGCGGAGGAGGCGCGGCAACTCGCGGACCTGCTGTCTGGCGGCCAGACGGCCGATCCGGATTGGGGACCGGAGGCGGCCGAGTTGCTGGAGGGGCTGCGGACCCGGGGCGAATTTCCAGGCTGGGAAAATTACCTGCCCCTTCTTGCCGAGCGCACCGTGGGCCTTGCCGAGGTG
>CAXTNS010000575.1:1867-4629 GCA_964245465.1 uncultured Thermoanaerobaculia bacterium | reverse complement strand
TGGCCGCGCTGGCCATGGCTCTTCTTCTCGCTCTGGCCGGGCTCGGCGTGCTGACGGCGTCCTGGCTGACCCGCCGGGGCCGAGTACACCCGCGGCAAATCTGCCTGCCGCGGGAGCGTCCTCGGTGGATGCACCCTGCCCGGCCGCGCACCGGTTCGCCCGCGCCGCAAACACAGAATTGTGGGTCACCATGATGATCGTGGTGCCCGACTCGTTCACCTGGTCCAGGATGTCCATGATCTCCCGCGCCATCCCCGAATCCAGGTTGCCCGTGGGCTCGTCGGCCAGGATCAGCTTGGGATCGCCGGCCAGCACGCGGGCAATGGCCACCCGCTGCTGCTGGCCGCCCGAGAGTTGCGAGGGCAGGTGGCGCAGGCGCGACGACAGCCCCACCATGGCGACTGCCTTCTCGATCCGCTCTTTCCGCTCGCGGGCCTTCAAGCCGCGATAGCGCAGGGGAACGTCCACGTTGTCGAATACGTCAAGATCCGGAATCAGATTGAAGCTCTGAAAAATAAAACCGATCTTCTCGTTCCGTACCCGCGACATCTCGCGGTCCGAAAGGCGGGAGACGTCCATGCCGTCCAGCCAGTACTTTCCCTGCTCGAAGCTGTCCAAGAGGCCAGAAACGTTCAGGAACGTCGTCTTGCCCGAGCCTGAAGGACCGGTGATCGTAACGAACTCCCCCGGCTCCACCTCCAGCGAAAAATCACGCAGCGCCCGGGTCTCCACCATGCCCGTGCGATAGATCTTGGTAACGTTTTCCATCTTCAACATCGTTCATCTCCTATCGCCGCACCAGCACGGTTTTGGCGCCGTTGAATTGATCCATTCCGGAGAGGAGGATCTGATCGCCCTCCTTCAAACCTTCCACGATTTCAACCTCGGACACGCTCGTGGCCCCCACCTCGATCGGCTGCAAGGTCGCGAGACCGTCCGAGAGCACGTATACCTGGCGTCCGCCGCCGCCCTCCAGGAACGGCCCGCGGGGCACCTTGAGCACGTCCGGCCGCTTCTCGAACACCAGGCGGACCGAGACTCGCTGGCCCTGCCGCAATCCCGGGGGAACGTCCTTGAGCTTGACCATCCCCTGCACCTGACTCGCCCGCACCTCGGGGGAAACCGAGGTCAGCTCGGCCGGATAGTCCCGCCCGCCGAAGCTCACCACGGCCGGCGTGCCGGGCGTGGCCTCGTCCGCGTAGGACTCGGGGATCAGGGCCTCGACCTCGAATTCCGAGAGGTCCACCACCGTGAGGACGGGGGCGTTGGGCGCCACGGCGTCCCGGTCCTGGACGTCGATTGTGGCCACCATGCCGTCGAACGGCGCCCGCAGGGTCAGCTCGCTCACCTGGCGCTCCAGGTCGGCCACCACCAGGCGCTGGCGGTCGATCTGGCGCCGCCGGTCCTGGACCTCGAAGTCGCGGGCCTCGCGGGCGAGACCGCCACCCTCCTGCGACTGCTCCAACTCGACCTCGGCCACCCGCACGGCGTCCTTGGCGCGCTCGTATTCGACGACGTTCAAAAGGCCCTCGCCGTGCAGCTTCTCGGCCCGTTCGAGGTCCCGGCGGGCGGCGTCCAGGCGCACGCGCCGGAGCTTCGCCGTCTGCTGGTCCTCCTGGTTCTGCTGCCGGGTCGAGAGGCTCGTCCGGGAAAGATCGGATTCCAGGGATTGCCGACGCGACCGCGCCTGGGCGAGTTGTGACTCCAGGTCCGGGCTCGCGATCCTGGCGAGCACCTGCCCCGCCCTGACCGACTCGCCCGGCTTGACCGCCAGCGTGACGATCCCCTGGCTGGGGCTGTACAGCTTCGGATGATTGGCCGCCACGATGCGGCCCTGGGCGGAAACGTCCCGCTCCAGGTCGCCCCGCGTGACGGTCGCGATCTGAAGGCGGGAGAAATCCACCGACTGCTCGGCCCGCGCCCAACGCTGGACGGCGGGCCAGATGAGAACGAGGGCGACCACCAGCGCGCCGGCCCCCGCCAGCAACAGCCTGATCCGTCGGGAAATCCCCGGCCCCTTGGTGACGATCTGGTCCATGGAGTTGGTTTCTTGAATCATGGCGACCTTCTCTTAGAGCAACGGAGGTGCCATGCTCGGCCAACGCCGTAAGTACCTGGATTGCAGAGACTTGGAGGATCGGACGGGTGTCCGATGGGAGGGGCGGTTGACACGTGTCCGGAGGGGTGGACGGACAGGTGTCCGGGGGCGAAGGCCTGTGACTTTTGGATATACTCCCTCCATGAGCCAGAGAGCGGTCAAGGCACGAACCGTCCACGTCGACCTGCCGGACGAAGCCTTCCAGCACCGCACCTGGGAGCCTCGAGAGGTCGCCGAGGAAATGCGTATCCTCTGGCTTCTGGAGGAGGTCCGTTCCCGCCGGCTGGGCTATGGCAAAGCCGCGGAGTTGGCGGGGGTCCCACTGGCCAGCTTCCTCCAACTCATGGGGAAGCATCACATTACGCCGTTCGACTACGACGCTGACGAGCTGGCGCGCGAGCTCTCGTGACCGTCGTCGCGGATGCCGGTCCCCTCATTCATCTGAGCCAGGTCGGAAAGCTCGACCTTCTGCCCCTCCTCTATGGCCGAATTCTGATCCCGGACCTGGTGTATCAGGAGATCGTCCAGAAAGGCGAAGGGCTGGCGGGAAGTGAAGAGATTCGAACGGCCGATTGGGTAGACATTGTCCCCCATGACCCTGAGGCTCATCTGTTCCGGCTGCTCAGCGCGGAGCTCGATCCAGGGGAAGCCGCGGCCATCTGGC
>CAXTNS010000575.1:0-1857 GCA_964245465.1 uncultured Thermoanaerobaculia bacterium | reverse complement strand
CAGGCGGAATGGATCCTCTCGGACGACCGGCAGGCGCGTGGGGCCGCGGAACGATTGGGGTTCGCTATTCGGGGATCTCTCGGAATTCTTGCCGAGGGGAAGCGTCGGGGACTGATCCCAAGGGCCGCTCCCTTCCTCCATGAGCTGAAGGCGCAAGGTGTCTGGCTCTCGGAAGACCTGGTCGAGAGGGTTCTCCGAAGTCTCGGTGAGTCGGACGAATAAAAAGACGGCGCCCCGGCACAGCCGGAGCGCCTACGTGGAGCTCTTTACCGCTTAAAAGGGCCGCGCTTCTTGCGGCGCGGACCGTAGAAACGTTCTTCGTTATAGAGATTGCCCGCGTTCATGGCCGTCCTCCATCAGGCGCACCGCGCGAGCACTGGGGCTTGCGCGGAGTGGGTCAGGGTGATGGAAAGAACGGGAGCGTTCCACTGGAGACTCCCTACGTTCTGGCGACCGTCGTCCCTGCCCGACAGGAAGACCCAGACCAGCACGGCCAGGAGGATCAATCCAAGGAGGATCGCCCAGATGGGCACCCCTTTTTTCTTCTCGACTCTGATTTCCGCCATAGTGTGAATACCTCCTGGAAGTCGAGGTGAGGACCGAGCTCCGAGTTCGATCCTCTGGCTGGAATCTGGTGCAAGGATCGAGCCGGTTTCGGGGAGGTCTCCAACGAATTGACACAGAGCCAGACGCAACGCTCGATTCCCTGGAAAAAATGTCGTGACTGAAGAGGGGATCGCGTCATTCCCCCTCTGCTGGGCCGCAAAGGGGAGGGAATGTCGCGACCCCTGCCCTTTGACAAGCGGTGGAGAACGGGGAACGGGGCATTCCCACCACCTCGCAAGGCACAAAGAGAGGGGAACGCTTCGTTCCCCGTCCGTTCAGCCCGGGAAGGGCAGGGAACAGGGCGTTCCCCATCGACATCGGGACAAAATGAGTGGGGAACGAGTCATTCCCCCGGCTTCACGAGGCATTTTTAGTGGGGAATGCCGCGATTTCAAGACATTTCGCGACATTCCCTATCGACGACGCTCCGTTCCCCCTTGAAGTCGCGGCATTCCCTGTCGATTCGCAATTTGGCCTCACAAGGCGATAGAAAATCCTATAATCCCTGTCTTGTTCCAGAATCTCCATGGAACCATCGACCTTCCTCCTCCGCCTCTACCTCGCCTCCGTCCCCGAAGACATGGAGGGCGAGCGGGCCCTCGTCGAGGGCATGGTCCTGCCCGAGTTGCGGGTGCTGGCGGCGAAGGTTGGGATTGAGATCGCGCTCGTCGATCCCGCAAAGGAGACCGCCGCGACTTGGGACCTGGCGCGGCGGTTCCGGGAGATCGAGGACTGCCGGCCGTTCTTCATCGCGCTGATCGGTGAGCGATATGGCGAGCCGTCCCCGGGCGTCTCTTTGGAACTGGTGGCGGCACACCCCTGGCTGGTCGAGGACACCGGGCGGAGCTTGCTGGAGCTCGAGATCCTGTATGGCGCCCTGCGCGACCCCGCCGCGGCGGCCGGAAGCTTCTTCTATTTCCGCAGCCCGCGCTTCCCTTCCCTGGTTGCGGGACAGCACCGTGGACGGTTCCTCGCGGAGAGCCCGGAGGCCGCCGAGCGGCTTGCGCGGCTGAAGGACCGGATCCGGACTTCGGGAAAGCCGGTCTTCGATGGCTATCCCTGCGGATGGAGCGATGGGTTGGAGCGGGCGACCCGGCTGGAGGCTCTCGCCGAGCAGATGCTGGAGGATCTGTGGCGGGCGGTCCAGGAAAGGGCGGATACAAGCCGTGTAGTGAAGCCCCAGCGGAAGAAGCTCAGGAGCGATAGGGATCATCCCATCGAGCAGAGCGCCGTCTCGGTTGATTCTGGGAG
>CAXTNS010000574.1:0-4632 GCA_964245465.1 uncultured Thermoanaerobaculia bacterium | reverse complement strand
GAAAAAGCGCTCGCGGCGGAAGACGAGCTTGACCGTGAAGATGGTGGCCTTGGGGAGAGCCGGGCCGCCGAGCCGCCGGAGGCCTTCGGCGTCCAGCCCCGCACGGCCGTGCGCGCCGTCACCGTGAGCGCTCCCATCGAGCAGGAGATCAGCACGCTCTCCCCCGAGGAGCAGAAGGACTTCCTGGCCGACCTGGGCCTCTCCGAGCCGA
Organism: uncultured Thermoanaerobaculia bacterium; assembly: GCA_964245465.1. Taxonomy (GTDB): domain Bacteria; phylum Acidobacteriota; class Thermoanaerobaculia; order Multivoradales; family UBA5704; genus DATARR01. The sequence goes on along the minus strand of CAXTNS010000574.1, from coordinate 4,421 downwards.
GCCTCGACCGGGTGACCCGGGCGAGCTATGACTTGTTGGGGGTGATCTCATTCTTCACGGTGGGCGAGGACGAGGTGCGGGCCTGGACGATTCGCCGGGGCACCCGGGCCCGCGAGGCCGCGGGCTCCATCCACTCGGACATCGAGCGCGGGTTCATCCGCGCCGAGGTGGTCCACTGCGACGACCTGATCCGCCTGAAGACCATGGCCGCCTGCAAGGACGCCGGCGTGCTCCGCCTGGAAGGGAAGGAGTACGCCGTGAAGGACGGCGACGTGGTGCATTTCCGGTTCAACGTGTAAAGGGCCCTCACCTCCCCTACACCCGCATCCGGATCGGCAGCACCACCATGGGCACGCCCACCCACTGGAGGCGGCGCTGGATGATCTTCGAGGTCTCGTTGTGGAGGAGGCCGTGGAAAAAGCGCTCGCGGCGGAAGACGAGCTTGACCGTGAAGATGGTGGCCTTGGGGTACAGCTTCGCGATCTGCCGGCAGAGGGCTGAGGCCTCGGAGACGACCTCGGTGCCCACGGCCCAGACGGCGGATGATGAGGACGGTAAACGCCGTGGCGAGGGCGACCGAGGGCCAGGTAGATGTGCTGGCCGAGCGCGAGGAACGCCTCTTCCGGGCGTAGGCCGAGGAGGACAGGCCAGGAAGGCGACGAGCGGCATCTTGTGGAGATGGGAGGTGTCGGAAGGATCGCGAGGGGTGCCGAGAAGGGCGCGGCGGACCCGGTGGGTTAGAGTTTCTTCTTGAGATGGGTCGAGGTCGGTCTCTTCGGTCTGGAGCATGGGAGCCCAAAAGGAAAAAGGTAGGGGGCATTTCGCCGTCCCTACCTTTGCTACGCGCCACCTTGCGATGGGCGGATGCTTTAGAGATTGGTTGCGGGGGCAGGATTTGAACCTGCGACCTTTGGGTTATGAGCCCAACGAGCTACCAGACTGCTCCACCCCGCGTCAGAGTTCTTCGTCGCCTCCTTGGAGGCGAGCCGCGATGCTCTCATGTAAACAGGGCGGGCGTCAACTGCATTCCCGGACCCTCACCCCCAGCCCAGGTCCGAGGGATGAGGGTTCATCCCCGCAATAACTGCCGCAAAACGTAATGCAGGATGCCGCCATGGCGGTAGTACTGCACCTCCTGAGGCGTGTCGAGCCGTACCCGGGCCTTGAATTCGGTGACCTTGCCGTCCTCCGCCGTGGCGCGGACGGTGACGTCGCGGCCGTCCTTGAAGTTGTTCACGGCGCCCTGGGCGAGGCCGGTGATCTCGATCACCTCCTGGCCGGTCAGTCCCAGGCTCGACACGCTGTCGCCGCCCGTGAATTCCAGGGGGGCGATGCCCATGCCGACCAGGTTGCTGCGGTGGATACGCTCGAAGCTCTCGGCGATGACGGCACGGACGCCCTGGAGGAGCGGTCCCTTGGCCGCCCAGTCGCGGGAGGAGCCGGTGCCGTACTCCTTGCCGGCGAGGACGGCGGTGGGCACCCCCTCCTGCTTGTACTTCATGGCGGCGTCATAGATGGAGAGGGGCTCGCCGTCCGGCAGGTGGACGGTGAAGCCGCCCTCGATCTCGGGGACCATCTTGTTGCGGATGCGGATGTTAGCGAAGGTGCCCCGCATCATGACCTCATGGTTGCCGCGGCGGGCGCCGTAAGAGTTGAAGTCCTTGGGGGCCACGCCGTGGTCGATCAGGTACTTGCCGGCGGGGCTGACCACCTTGATGGAGCCGGCCGGCGAGATGTGGTCGGTGGTGATGCTGTCGCCGAAGACGGCGAGGACGCGCGCGCCGTGGACGTCCTGGACGGGCGCAGGCTCGGCCGGCATGTCCACGAAATAGGGGGGCTGGCGGACGTAGGTCGAGTCCGGATCCCAGGCGTAAGTGTCGCCCTTGGGCACGTCGAGGCTGTTCCAGTGCTCGTCGCCGGCATAGACGTCCTTGTACTGCTCGCGGAACATCTCCGAATGGAGGGCCCGCTGGATGGTCTCTTCGACTTCGAGCCGGGTCGGCCAGAGGTCCTTGAGGAAGACGGGCTGGCCGTCCTTGCCGGTGCCGAGGGGCTCGGTCTGCCAGTCGACGTCGATCCGCCCGGCGAGGGCGTAGGCCACCACCAGCGGCGGTGAGGCGAGGTAGTTGGCCCGCACGTCGGAGTTGATGCGCCCCTCGAAGTTGCGGTTGCCCGAGAGCACGGCCACGGCCACCAGGTCCTGCTCCTCGATGGTCCTGGAGATGGCCTGGGGCAGCGGGCCGCTGTTGCCGATGCAGGTGGTGCAGCCGTAGCCCACGAGGTTGAACTTGAGGGCGTCGAGGTATGGAGTGAGGCCCGCCTCGCGGTAGTACTCGGTGACCACCTTGGAGCCGGGGGCGAGGCTGGTCTTGACCCAGGGCTTGGTGGACAGCCCCTGCTCGACGGCCTTTTTGGCCAGCAGGCCGGCCGCGATCATCACGGAAGGGTTCGAGGTGTTGGTGCAACTCGTGATGGCGGCGATCACGACCGAGCCGTGCTGCAGCTCCCCGGCGGCCACTTCTTCCACCGCCGCCACCTCGGGCTCGACCTCGGCCACGGCGAGGCCGGACGCCGTGCCACCCGCGGAATGGAGGCCGAAGGCCACAGGCCGCGCCTTGCCGGTGCGGCCCTGGGCGGTCATGGTCTCCAGCTCTTTGAGGAAGGAGGGCTTGACGTCCGAGAGGCGCACCCGGTCCTGCGGCCGGCGGGGACCGGCGAGGCTCGGCTCGACCGTTCCGAGGTCGAGCTCCAGGGTGTCCGAGTAGACGGGCTCCGGGCTGTCGGCCGTGTGGAAGAGCCCCTGCTCCTTCATGTAGGCCTCGACCAGGGCCACCTGCCCAGGGGAACGGCCGGAGAAGGTGAGATAGTCGAGGGAGATCTGGTCCACGGGGAAGATGCCGCAGGTGGCGCCGTACTCGGGCGCCATGTTGCCGATGGTGGCGCGGTCGGCAAGCGGCAGGGTGGCGAGACCCGGGCCGAAGAACTCGACGAAATTGCCCACGACGCCCTTCTTGCGGAGCATCTCGGTGACGGTGAGCACGAGGTCGGTGGCCGTGGAGCCCTCGGGCAGCGATCCCGAGAGGCGGAAGCCCACGACCTGGGGGATCAGCATGGAGACGGGCTGGCCCAGCATGGCCGCCTCGGCCTCGATGCCGCCCACGCCCCAGCCGAGCACGCCGAGGCCGTTCACCATGGTGGTGTGGGAGTCCGTGCCCACCAGGGTGTCGGGGTAGGCGTAGGTCTCGCCCTTACCCCCTCCAATAAGGTCCCCTTCCATGACGACCCGCGCCAGATATTCGACGTTGACCTGGTGGACGATGCCCGTGTCGGGCGGCACGACGTTGAAGTTGCTGAACGCCGTCTGGCCCCAGCGGAGGAAGGCATAGCGCTCGCGGTTGCGCTCGAACTCGCGCTCGGCGTTGATGAGGAAGGCGGCGGCCGAGCCGTACTCGTCGACCTGGACGGAGTGGTCGATCACCAGCTCGACGGGCTGGAGCGGGTTGATCTTCTTCGGGTCTCCGCCCATGGCCACCATGGCGTCGCGCATGGCGGCCAGATCCACCACGGCGGGAACGCCGGTGAAGTCCTGCAGGAGGACGCGGGCGGGCATGAAGGCGATCTCCCGTGAGGGGACGGCCTTGGGGTCCCAGCGGGCCAGGGCCTCGATCTCGTCCGCGGTGACCACGGAGCCGTCCTCACGGCGCAGGAGGTTTTCGAGCAGGATGCGCAGGGCATAGGGGAGGCGGGAGACGTTCCAGCCCCGCTTCTCCAGGGCGTCGAGCCGGGCCAGGCGGACCTCGCGGCCGGCCACCTGCAAGGTCGCGCGGCTTCCAAAGCTATCTTTCATGGGACTTTCTCCTCGGATCTTTCAAACGGCGGCAGCGGGGAGGGAGGTGTGCGCCCCGCGGATCCCGCGGTTACCCCGCTGTTACCCCAAAGATATCAGCTCGCCCGGATTTCTCCCAGAGGCCGATTTCTCCCAGAGAAGAGCCAGCCGGGGTAAGATGGCGCCATGTCGGTGAGCGGCTCCGATCTCGTGACTCCAGTCATGCTGATGGCCATGCCTCAGGTGCTGGACCCATTCTTCCACCGGAGCGTCGTGCTGCTCCTCCACCACGAGGACGAGGGGAGCTTCGGCTTCATCGTCAACCGGCCCACGGGCATCAAGGTGGGCGAGATCCTCAAGGGGATGGACGTGGGACGGGGCTCTTCTCTCCCGTTCTCGAAGAGAGCGGACCCGAGGACACGGCCACGGAGATCGCCCCCGGGCTGGCGCTGACGCAGCACATCGGCGACCTCTCCCGCCTGGCCGAGGCGCCTCCCGACCAGTTCCGCCTGCTCCTGGGCTACGCTGGCTGGGGCGAGGGGCAGCTCATGGAGGAGATCCTCAGGAACGACTGGCTGACGGCGCCCGTTTCGAG
>CAXTNS010000573.1:3608-4636 GCA_964245465.1 uncultured Thermoanaerobaculia bacterium | reverse complement strand
GCGGCGGTACAGGCACCGGGAAAACCGGTGGTGGCACAGGTACCGGCAAGACGGGCGGCGGTACGGGCACCGGGAAAACCGGTGGTGGCACGGGTACCGGCAAGACGGGCGGCGGTACGGGCACCGGGAAAACCGGTGGTGGCGCGGGTACGGGCAAAACCGGGGGTGGCACGGGAACCGGCAAGACGGGCGGCGGTACGGGCACCGGGAAAACCGGTGGTGGCGCGGGTACGGGCAAGACGGGCGGTGGTGCTGGCAGCAGTGGTGGCAAGGCCGGTGGCTGATCCCCGCGAAGAAACCAAAAACGAAGAGGCGTCCGGCCAGAATGGCGAGGAATCGCTCGTCACCGTACAGCTCGACCGCAGCGTGGCCGAGAGTCTCCTGGTCGCGCTGACCCGGGCGATCGGCGGTCTCGACACGAGGTCGGGCCGGAACTAGGCAACCCGGACTGGAGCCTCGGATACGGTGGTAACTAGTGAGGCGTCTTCCGCGGGCGTGCCGTCGGCGCCTTGCTCGTCTTCTTTATCTCTCCCGCCGGGCCTCGCGGAAGCTTTGGCCGCGGAATTCGGCCGCGAGTCGCGCGCGCATGACCTGTTCGCCCGCTTCCTCTCGGCGGATCGCGGTCTCCTGACGGATCTCCTGGCTGATCTCCTGGATACGGCGCGGGGACGCAACGGCGACCCTTGGGAGGTCCGGCGTCTGGCCGCCCTCCTGCTCCAGCATCAGGTGCTGCGGATCCCTCCTCGGCGGTGGCGGGACTTCGATGGCCTCTTCCTCCGTCTGGGGATCAAGGCCAAGCCCGGCCTTCACAGCCCGCTCGACGGTGAGGTCCTGAGGGAGGGGTATTCCACGACGGACCTGCGCGAGTTCATCCCCGAATTCCTGAGCAAGCTCAGCCGGGCCGGCCGGATCCTCCGCGTGATCCGGGTCCGGCGCACGAGCCGTAAGGCGTGGGAGGACTTCCTGGCCTACGCGCGGCAGGAGCACAAGCTCGCCCTCGCACGCCATCTCTTCACGCCGGACGAGGT
>CAXTNS010000573.1:0-3598 GCA_964245465.1 uncultured Thermoanaerobaculia bacterium | reverse complement strand
CCCGCATCCGCAAGGGGCTGCGGGTCTCGCGGGGGGTGCGGGACCCCTATCCCGGCTGGGGCTTCCCCGTCGGGCTGGAAGCCGACCGTCCCCGCCCCGGTCTGCCGCGATACGAGGCGGCGATCGTCGCCGGGCTCACCCGGCAGGGAAGGATCTACTGGGTCTCGGAGACCACGAGCTCCGAGTTGGGCTCGCTCGTCGAGTACCCCCTGACCACGGTGGTCCTGGTGGTGAAGCCCCCCGGGAGCGCTCTCGAGCTGGAGCTCAAACGGGCGGGCTACCGGCGGAGCCGTCCCCTGAGCGTCGTCTACGAGCGCGAGGACGGCCTGGTTCCCATCTCGCACCGCCTCGGCGGCGGCAGCATGGCGAGAGCGCTGCAATGGGACGCCTGGGCCGCCGCGCGGCTCGCGCACGTGTACCAGGGGGTGCACGGCGCGGAGGCCCCGCTGGCCGAGACTCTCTCCGTTTCGACGATCAACTCCGTTCCCGTGGGAGACGGGGAGGCGTCGATCCTCTCCTACTTCTCCCACCGCGACGTCTACGGCGAGGGGTTCTCCGAAATGCGGGCCGCCATGGGAGAGTCCACGGCGGCGTTCACGCGGGAGAGGACCTGGAGCCTGCCGGAGCTCCCCGGCCGCCTGGGCCTGACCGTGCGGTTCCTCAACTACACCGCTCCCGCCCAGTCGCTGCTGGCCGGCACCAGCTCCTTCCGGCTGGACCGCATCGCCCTGTACCTGTCTCCGCAAGGCCCCGAGGCCTACTTTACCCGCGGGCTCGGCGTCCCCTGGGGGAGAGACGACGCGAGGCGGCTGGCCGACACGGTCCTGGAAGAGGTGTTGGGTGTCTATTTTCCGCCGTCCGGATCCTGCCGGGATTACGGGGCCTACGTCGAGGCGGCCCTCGCCGTGCCGGAGAACCGCGCCCGGGCCGACTCCAGCTTCCTGGAGGTGGTGAGGGGAATCGGCCGCGTCTGGGGCACCCTGCTGGGCATTCGCGGATACTCCCTGGGAGAGTCCTTCGTGGAGCGCAACGTCGGGCTGAAAAGCTCCTGGCGGGACGGACGGTGGCGCGTGGGGATCGTCTTCATGGACCACGACGACCTCAACATCAACCAGAAAGCCTTCGCGCCGTTCCTGGTCCTGCCGGGCATGGTGGAGGACGAGCGCTACGTGAGTCGCGAAATGGCCTGTCTGGAGAGGATCTACCGGGTGGGGAATGACACCGCGCTCGCCGGGCGGACCGCCCTGCGTGAGGAGGTGGTCCGCGCCTACCGGAAGACCCTGGAGGCCGTGAGGAGCCGTCCGGAGGTCCGGGACCTGTTCGCTCCGGCCTTCGTGGAGCGGCTCGGAGACTGGGATCTCGTGGTACAACGCTTCCTCAGGAACCCTGAGAAGGCGGATTGGCAAGGCCCGGTACGGCATCTCCTGCGCGTCCGGGGCTACGATCCGGTCAGCATCGAGGAGCACGTGGAGACGGTGGAGCGCTTCGGAGGTTTCCTCCGCAGGACGTCATTCCTCTACGAATAGAACGGCATGTGGTCGATCGGCATCTACACCGGCCCGTCTCCCTTCGAGCTGTCTCCGGCGGAGGGGATCGAGAACCCGGTCCTTTCCGCGGAGGACGTCACGGATCGGCCGGCCAGCTTCGTGGCCGACCCGTTCATGGTGCGGATGGACGGCCTCTGGCACATGTTCTTCGAGGTGAAGACCGGGCCGGGCCGCAAGGGGGACGTCGGCTGGGCCACCAGCGCGGACGGGCTCCGGTGGGAGTACCGGCAGATCGTGCTCGCCGAGCCGTTCCACCTCTCCTATCCCTGCGTCTTCGAGTGGGAGGGTGCCTTCTTCATGGTACCGGAGACGCTGGAACCGGGCGCCGTCCGCCTGTACCGGGCCGATCCCTTCCCGGAGCGCTGGGTCCATATCCAGGACCTGCTCCCCCTGACGGCCGCCGATCCCTCGCCTTTCCGCTTCGCGGACCGCTGGTGGATGTTCCTCTGTCCCAGGCCCTACGAGCACGACACGCTGGCGCTCTATCACGCCGACCGTCTCGAAGGCCCCTGGCGGGAGCACGCGGAGAGCCCTCTTCTCCAGGGCGAGCCGAGGATCTCGCGGCCCGCCGGCCGGGTCCTGGTGCGGGACGGCGGCGGGATCGTGAGGTTCGCCCAGGACTGCCATCCCCACTACGGTGCGCGGGTGCGGGCGTTCGAGATCGCGCGGCTGACGCCGGAAGACTATGAGGAGTCCGAGCGCGGCCCCGTCCTGGAGCCGTCCGGCTTCGGCTGGAACGGTATGCGGGCGCACCACGTCGACGCCCACTCTGTGCCGGGTGCGCCGGGCGGGGGATGGATCGCCTGCGTGGACGGTTTTCCCCTGTCCGAGGGACCGATGGGATGATTGCTGGAAAAAAGCGCCGTCTTTGCCTCGTCTTCCCCCATCTCGGTCTGGGAGGAGGGGAGACCGTCATGATGGACGTGGCGGAGGGATTGCGGGACGAGTTCGACCTGGACGTCTGCGCCCTGCAGGACGGCCGTTTGGAGCGGACCCTCGTCCCGGAGCTGGACGCCCGGTTCGGCGGCTGGACCCGCATCCGCAAGCGCTGGGAGCTGCGCCCCCGGTTCCGGGCCGCGGACGCCGTGCTCTGGTACGGGGTGGTCAATGCGGTGCCGGACGTGCTGGCCGCAATGGGGGAGCGGCCGGCCTCGGTCCGGGTCGTCCACACGGACCGCGAGGTGGACGGTCCCGGGTTCCAGCGGCGCTGGGGCCGCGTCGTCGAAGCCACGGTCTGCGTCTCGCCCACCGTCTTGAGGAAGATCCCGGGCGCCGTCTTCATCCCCAACACCTGCTCGGGGGAGACCCTGAAGGGAGACCGGCTGGAGCTGTTCCCGCCCGGACGCCCGACGCTGGGGTTCCTCGGCCGCCTCATCCCCCTGAAGAACGTGCCCTGGCTGATCGACAACGTACAGGTGCTCGGCTGCAACCTGCTGATCCAGGCGCTCGACACGCAGCTCATCACCGTGGCGGAGCTGAAGCGCCGGGCCGCCAAAGCGGGGCTGGAGAAGCGGGTCCAGTTCCTGCCGCCTTCGCGGGACGTGGGCACGCTCCTGCGCAGCGTCGACGCTCTGATCCTGGTGTCCGATCACGAGGGGTTCCCCCGGGTGGTCGTCGAGGCCGGGATGGTGGGGACGCCCGTGATCTCCACCCGGGTCGGAGCGCTGCCGGAGCTGTTCGGCGAGGAGATCCTGTTCGTGGACCATCCTCCCTACACCAGATCGGTCAAGGCGGCCTTGAAGCTTCTCGATCCCTCCTGGGGGACCAGGCTCCGGGACAAGGTTGCTCGCCTCTGCGCGCCGGAGACGGTGGTGGCCCGCTACGCCGAGGTGATCCGCGCCGCTCTCGCGGCCCGGTCTTCCTGATGCGCCGCCTCGGCACCCTCGCCCTCACCCATTCGAGCCGGCGCACCAACCTCGCGCGCTGCTCCGCGGAGTTCCTGACGCGCCGGTTCGGGGACCCCGGCCGCCTGTCTCGTCTCCCTCCGTTCGACAGCCTGCCGCCCCCCGAGCCGCTGTACTGCGGGGCGGCCAGCTTCCACGAGGTACTGG
>CAXTNS010000572.1:3278-4638 GCA_964245465.1 uncultured Thermoanaerobaculia bacterium | reverse complement strand
GTGCTGGGGGTGGGGGTTGCCTGGCTGGCGGACCGCTACCACTGGCTCCCGGTGCCCGGGCGGGTCTACTTCCTCGACTACGTGCCCTTTCTGGTGGAGCCGGAAGACCTCATCCTGGTGCTGCTGATCGCGTTCAGCCTGTCCCTGGCCTCGGCCTTCTACGCCGCCCAGAGGGCCGCGGCCCTCGATCCCGTGGAGGCCCTGCGGCGATGAGCGTCGCCGTGCGGGCCGCCGGGCTCACCAAGACCTACCAGGACGGCGTCCGGCGGGTCGAGGTGCTCAAGGGGATCGACCTCGCGATCGAGCCGGGGGAGATGGTGGCCATCGTCGGACCTTCCGGATCGGGGAAGTCGACGCTGCTCCACCTGCTGGGGGCGCTCGACCGGCCGGACGTGGGGACGGTCGAGATCGGTGGTGAATCCCTCTCCAGGCTCAAGGGAGCGCAGCTCGCGGCGTTCCGCAACCGCACGATCGGCTTCGTCTTTCAGTTCCACCAGCTCCTGCCGGACTTCACGGCCCTGGAGAACGTCATGCTGCCCGGCCGCATCGCCGGGATGGAGCCGCGGCGGGTGCTGGAGAACGCTCGCCGGCTGCTCCAGGAAGTCGGGCTCGCGGATCGGCTGGACCACTTCCCGAACCAGCTCTCCGGCGGCGAGCGCCAGCGGGTGGCCCTCTGCCGCGCCCTGGCCCTGGAGCCGCCGCTGCTCCTGGCCGACGAGCCCACGGGCAACCTGGACCCGGGGAGCGGCGAGCACGTCTTCAACCTCCTCCTGGACCTCCAGGCCCGGCACCGCACCACGGGCGTCGTGGTCACCCACAATCCGGAGATCGCCGGGCGGTGCACGCGGATCCTGCGGCTGGACGGGGGGAGCCTGCACGGTTGATCCGTCATCGGCCCTGTCCGCTTTTCCTGCCGCCGTGTCCTCGATTACCGACTGTCGAGACCTTCTCGGAAGGGGGCTCTCCCGGGAGGGCACGCCTGGGCGGGAATTTTGCACCCGCTCCCGTCGCTTGAGCGGAGTAGGAAACGGAGAGCCGGACGGCCCCGGGCGTGCTAGAATCGGCTAGCTGAATTAAGACGCACCGCGGCTCTCCATAGGATACACAGTAGGGTGTGGTGTAGCACGCCGGCGCGTCAGGAGAGATCGAACCGCATGTTTGAGAAGTACAACGAGAAGGCCCGCCGAGCGCTCTTCTTCGCCCGCTACGAAGCTAGCAAGCTGGGCAGCCGCGTCATCGAGTCCGAGCACATCCTCCTGGGGATCCTCCGGGAGGGCGAAGAGACGAGCAGCGATAGCTTCCGGCGCATCCAGGTCAAGCCGGAGGACATCCCCCGGGAAATCGAACGCCAGCGCGTCTT
>CAXTNS010000572.1:0-3268 GCA_964245465.1 uncultured Thermoanaerobaculia bacterium | reverse complement strand
CTCCTCCACCGCCGAGCTCCCCCTCTCCGAGGAGTCCAAGAAGATCCTGGCCTACGCCTCCCACGAGGCGGAGAGCATGCTGCACGCGACCGTCGGGTCGGAGCACCTGCTCATCGGCATCCTGCGGGTCGAGGGCTGCACGGCCATGCGCATCCTGGCCCAGCACGGGTTCGACGTCTACACGGTGCGCGAGGAGGTGCTCGCCATCGCCAAGGAGCGCGAGGCCTCGCAGCAGAAGAAGGAGCTGCCGTTCCTCTCGGAGTACGGCCGCGATCTCACCTCGCTCGCCGCGGAGCAGTCCTTCGATCCCCTGATCGGCCGCGAGGAAGAGGTGGACCGCATCATCCAGATCCTCTCCCGCCGTACCAAGAACAACCCCATCCTCCTGGGCGAGCCGGGCGTGGGCAAGACGGCCATCGTCGAGGGCCTGGCCCAGCGCATCATCGAGGGCCGGGTGCCGATCTTCCTGGCCAACAAGCGGATCATGGCGCTCGACCTGTCGTTGATCGTGGCCGGCACCAAGTACCGCGGCCAGTTCGAGGAGCGGCTGAAGGGGATCCTGAAGGAGCTCAAGGACAGCAAGGAGCTGATCGTCTTCATCGACGAGATCCACTCGCTGATCGGCGCCGGCTCGGCCGAGGGCTCGCTCGACGCGGCCAACATCCTGAAGCCGGCGCTGTCGCGGGGGGAGATCTCCTGCATCGGCGCGACGACGCTCAAGGAGTATCGCAAGTACATTGAGAAGGACCGCTCGCTGCTGCGCCGCTTCCAGGCGATCCAGGTGAACCCGCCCACGCCGGAGCAGACGCAGGAGATCCTCGAAGGGGTCAAGGACCGCTACGAGTCCTTCCACAAGGTGCGCTACCGCCCGGAGGCGCTGCGCACGGCGATCTACCAGTCGAGCCGTTATATCCCGGACCGCCACCTGCCCGACAAGGCGATCGACGTCATCGACGAGGCGGGTGCCCGGGTCAAGCTGCGCCGGGTGCGCGACACCCAGAACCTGCGCCGGCTGGAGCAGGAGATCCGCCAGGTGGTCAAGGAGATGAAGGTCGCCATCTCCGACAAGGACTTCGAGCGCGCCGTCTACCTGCGCGAGCGGGAGATCGAGCTGCGCGAGGATCTGGAGAGAATGAGCGTGGCGACGGACGAGACCGGCACCCTGGAGGTCACCCGGCACGACATCGAGGAGGTCATCTCCTCGTGGACGGGTATTCCGGTGGCCGCTCTCCAGAGCGAGGAGGCCGAGCGCCTGCTCAAGATGGAGGAGATCCTGAAGCAGCGCGTGGTGGGCCAGGACCGCTCCATCCACGCCATCAGCCGGGCGATCCGCCGCTCGCGGCTGGGGGTCTCGAACCCGCAGCGGCCGGTGGGCTCGTTCATCTTCCTGGGCCCCTCGGGCGTGGGGAAGACCGAGGTGGCGCGGCAGCTCTCCGAGTTCCTGTTCGGCAACCAGCGGGCGCTGGTGCGGTTCGACATGAGCGAGTACATGGAGAAGCACGCGGTCTCGAAGCTCATCGGCTCGCCTCCGGGCTACGTGGGCCACGAGGAGGGCGGCCAGCTCACGGAGCGCGTGCGGCGCCAGCCCTACTCGCTGATCCTGTTCGACGAGATCGAGAAGGCGCACCCGGACGTGGCGAACCTCCTCCTCCAGATCCTGGAGGACGGCCAGCTCACGGACGCCTACGGCAACCAGGTGGACTTTCGCAACACGCTGGTGCTGATGACCTCGAACATCGGCAGCAAGCTGGTGTTGAGAGGGGGGCGCATGGGCTTCGGCGAGGGCAGCGAGGAGGCGAGCTTCCAGCGGATCGAGGAGGAGATCCTGGCGGAATTGCGCCGGACCTTCAGCCCCGAGTTCATCAACCGGATCGACGAGGTGATCGTCTTCAACCCGCTCGGCGAGCGGGATTTGCGGTCGATCGTGGACATCCTGCTCGATGACGTCAACAATACCCTCGCCGAGCGGGGGTTGCGGCTGGAGGTCTCCGACCCGGCCAAGGAGTGGCTGCTGGCCAAGGCGGGCGTCGAGCCCTCCACCGGAGCGCGCCCGTTGCGCCGGACCATCCAGCGCCACATCCAGGACGCGGTGTCGGAGATCCTCATCAACCAGCACGGCGAGACGATCGACCGTATCGACGTGGATCTGGAGGGCGGTGAGCTGACGTTCCAGGCCGGCGCCCAGGAGATCGTCATTCCCAGGCGCTGACCCGCCGGCCGGCGGTCCCCCAGCAAGAGTGTGCAGTTTTCCCCCGGCGGCTTTCGAGCCGCCGGGGCCAGGAAAGGACGAGACGATGCCCGATCTCATCGTGGGCCGGCGTGGATCGCGCCGATGGAAGATCACGCGCCGGCTCTTGGTGGCGATGATGCTTCCTCTGGTGCTCTCCGGCGGCATCCCAGTGAGCGCCCAGCAGGACACCTCACCCGATGCCTCATCCGTTAATGGCCGCACCATCGAAGCCATTGAATTCCGCGGCCTGAAGGCCCTGCCGGAAGACACGGTGCGCTACTACCTCGGCATCGAGCCGGGCCAGCCGCTCGACGAGGCGGCCCTGAACCGGAACATCAAGCAGCTCTGGGAGCGCAGCCTGGTCGACAACGTGGCGGTGGAGAGCGTGCCCACGCCCGCGGGAGTCCGCCTGGTGATCACGATCGAGGAGCGCCCCATCCTGCGCTCGATCGAGTACGAGGGCCTGAAGCGGATCTCGAAGACCGACCTCCAGGACAAGCTGACCACCCAGCGCCTCCGCGTGCGCGAGGGCGAGCCGCTCTCGCTGGGCGAGCTGCAGCGGGTCAAGACGATCATCGAGGACATGTACGGCGAGAAGGGCTACCGCTTCGCCACGGCCCAGTACACGGTCACGGACCTCGGCCCCAACGAGAAGAAGGTCGTCTTTACGGTCGACGAGGGCAACCGCGTCCGCATCTCCGACATCGGCTTCGAGGGCAACACGGTGTTCAACGACCTGCGCCTGCGCTGGTCGATGAAGAAGACCAAGGAGACCGGCCCCATCTCCCGCTTCAGCAAGAAGGACATCTACGACCCGGCCAAGCTCCAGGAGGACCTGGACAACGTCCGCGACCTCTACAAGGGCGCCGGCTACAAGAACGTCGTCATCGGCGACCCCAAGGTCGAAGTGCGGGCGCAGAACCCCAAGGCCGCCAATCCCAAGGACCAGAAGCGGCGGATGTTCCTCACCATCCCCATCGAGGAGGGCGAGCGCTGGAAGTTCGGCCAGGTGACGATCGAGGGCAATGAGATCTACAC
>CAXTNS010000571.1:0-4641 GCA_964245465.1 uncultured Thermoanaerobaculia bacterium | reverse complement strand
CGTACACTAAGTGACGGCTAATGCGGCCCTCGCCGCCCGGCCGTCCTCTAAAGGGGATACCCACGCATGACACCCATTCTCGAACTGCGGAACGTCCGCAAGGCCTACGGGGACTTCGTGGCGGTGAAGGACGTCTCCATGTCCGTGCCGGCGGGGAGCATCTTTGGCCTGCTGGGTCCGAACGGGGCGGGTAAGACGTCTACGATTCGCATGATCATGAACATCGTGCCTCAAGACTCCGGGGAGGTGCTGGTCTTCGGCCATCCAAGGACTCCGGACGACCTGCGCCGCATCGGCTATCTGCCGGAGGAGCGCGGGCTCTACCGGAAGATGACGGTGATGGACCAGCTCCTCTTCCTGGCCGAGATCCGGGGCCTCAAGGCCGCACAGATCCGGCCCGAGAGCGACCGGTGGCTCGAACGGGTCGATCTAGCGAAGTGGTCCAAGTCCAAGGTGGAGGAGCTGTCGAAGGGCATGCAGCAGAAGGTGCAGCTCATCGGCACGGTGCTCCACAAGCCGGACCTGCTGATCCTCGACGAGCCGTTCTCCGGTCTCGATCCCATCAATCAGGAGCTGTTCCGCGACCTGCTCCAGGAGTACCGGTCGCAGGGCAAGAGCGTGGTGCTCTCGACGCACGGCATGGAGCTGGCCGAGCGGATGTGCGACCACATCTGCCTCATTTCCCAGGGCCAGGCGATTCTGGACGGGGATCTGAAGGCGATCAAGCGCCAGGTGGGGGGCAACGCCTTCCGGCTCGTGGCCACGGGCGATCTCGGCAGGCTCAAGGATCTGCCCGAGGTGGAGCAGGCCACGGTGGCGGACGGGACGGCGAAGCTGCTCCTTCGGCCGGAGGCCTCGGGCTCGCAGCTCCTGCGTCGGATGGTCGAGTTCCTCGAAATCCAAGAGTTCCGCTCGGAGGAGCCGGAGCTGGAACAGATCTTCATGAAGGCGGTGCGTGATGCGGCTTGACAACGTGGTGGCGGTGGCGAAACGCGAGTATCTCCAGCGGATCAAGAGCCGGGGTTTCTGGCTCGGCACGCTGCTCGTTCCGGTGTTCGTAGGGGCGATCACGGTGCTGCCGGGCCTGCTGATCTCCAAGACGCAGGCCCGCCAGACGGTGGTGGTGGTGGACGAGACGGGGAAGGTGGCCGCTCCCTTCGCGGCGCGGGTGAACAACCGCCAGGGGGAGGACTCCAAGGGGGAAATCCAGGGCATCCGAAAGAGTCGCGACCAGCGGGCGGCGAACTTCGACGCCAAGATCGAGCCGCCCGCGGCGGACCGGACGGCGCAGCAGACGGAGCTGAACCGGCGGGTGCGGGAAAAGGAGATCGACGCCTGGATCTGGGTGCCGGCCGGGGTGTTCGAGGACAAACCGGTCGAATATCACGCCCGCAGCGTTTCGAACGTGTTCACGCAGGAGGCCCTGCGGGACGAATTCACCTGGGTGGTACGGCGGGAGCGCCTGCAGCAGGCGGGGATCGATCCGGAGCGGGTGGACGAGCTGACGCGCCCGGTGCGGCTCGACGGCCAGAAGGTCTCGGAGGAGGGGAGCCGGGCCGAGAGCGGCATCGGCGGCATGTTCTTCGGGGTCGGGCTGTTCATGATCCTCTACTTCGCCATGCTGCTCTGGGGCCAGCAGGTGATGACGGGGGTTCTGGAGGAGAAGGGCTCGCGGGTGATCGAGGTGATCATCTCGTCGGTGACGGCGTTCGAGCTGATGATGGGCAAGCTGATCGGGATCTGCCTCGTGGGGCTGACGCAGCTCAGCATCTGGCTGGGCACGGTGATGGTGCTCACGGCCCCGGGGATCCTGGCCTCGCTGGCGCTGCTGCCGCCGGAGGTGAAGCTCCCCACGCTGACGGTGGGGATGCTGATCCATTTCGTGCTGCTCTTCATCCTGGGCTTCTTCGCCTTCGCCACGATCTACGCCACCATCGGGGCTTCGTTCAACAACCTCCAGGAGGCGCAGCAGGCCGCGAGCGTGGCGGTGATCTTCATCGTGATCCCCGCGATGGTGATGTGGCCGGTGATCAACGATCCGAACTCCCGGCTGGCCACGATCCTCTCGCTGATCCCTCTCTTCACGCCGCTCCTGATGCCGTTGCGCATCGCGATCGAAATGCCCCCGCTCTGGCAGATCCTGCTGGCCTACGCGCTGACGATCAGCTTCGTGGTGGGCATGGTCTGGTTCGGCTCGAAGATCTATAGGATCGGTATCCTGATGTATGGGAAGAAGCCGACGTTTCAGGAGATCTGGAAGTGGACGAAGTACGCGTAGACGGCGGGGGCCTCGCCCCCGCCCGGGCATCAATGCCCGGGCTACGTGAAAAGCGCCGGGTAAACCCGACGCCAAAAATTGGGGAAATTTTGAGTCCCCTTCAGGGGGCTCTTTTTAACTAGCCCGGCATTGATGCCCGGGCGGGGGGCGGTCATCGAGGTGAAAATGAAAACCTTCCTGCTGTTGTTCCTGGCCAGCGCGGCTATTGCCGCCGCCGCCGACCTCCCCCGAGGCACCCTCGTCGAGAAGGTCGTCTGCCAGGGCGCCCCCGGCCAGTCCTACGCCCTCTATCTCCCCTCCACCTACACGCCGGAGCGCCAGTGGCCGATCCTCTATGCGTTCGACGCGAGCGGGGAGGGCAAGAGGGTGGCGGAGCTGTTTCAGAAGGCCGCGGAGACGTATGGGTGGATCGTGGTCAGCTCCTGGAGCACGGCGAGCGACGTGGGGGGCGACAAGCCCATGGAGGGGAACTTCGCGGCCATGAGGGCGGTGTGGGCGGACACGCATGCCCGCTTCGCCATCGACGACACGCGGGTGTACGCCGCGGGCTACTCGGGCACGGTGCGCTTCGCCTGCGTCCTCGCGCTCACGGCGCCGGGATCGATCGCCGGGATCATCGGGGCCAGCGCCGGCTTTCCGATCGGGTCGGCGCCGAAGAAGGACAACCCGTTCGTCTTCTTCGGTACGTATGGCGACCGGGATTTCAATTATTACGAGGTGAGGGACCTCGACCGGACGCTGGCGACCGTGGCCGTCCCGCACCGGGTCGAGGGCTTCGTGGGCACGCACGAATGGCCGCCGGTGGAGCTTGCCACGCGGGCGGTGGGCTGGATGGAAGTGCAGGCCATGAAGAAGGGGCTGCGGGAGAAGGACCCCGCGAGGATCGAGAAGGAATGGGCCGTGGACCGCGAGCAGGCGCGGGCGCAGGCCTCGGCCCATCCGGATGCCGCCCTTCATCTCTGGTCCGCGATGGCGATCGACTACGCTGGGTTGCGGGACGTCTCGGAAGCCGAGCGGGAGGCCGCGGCCCTGGCCGCTTCGCCGGCCTGCCAGAAGGCGCTTCGCGAGCGCGAGGAGCGGGACCGCCGGGACAAGGAGGTCCTCGCCGCCGCGCCCGGCATCCTGGCGCGCAGCAATCCCAGTGGCGAGCCGGTGACGGTGGCGCAGATCGTCGCGGCGCTCAAGATCCCCGAGCTGAAGAAGCGCATGGAGTCAGCCGATCCGGAAGAGGTCCTCTCGGCCAAGCGGATCCTCAACACCTATTCGGGGCAGACGATGTTCTACCTGCCGCAGAGGTTCCTCGAGAAGAAGGAGTATGACCGCGCCATCTTCATGATCTCCGTGGGCGCCGAGATCCGGCCCGAAGCGCCCGGCCCGTGGGTGGAGATCGCGTCGATCCACGCCCGCAAGGGCAAGCCCGGCCACAAGAAGGCGCTGGAGGCGTTGCGCGTGGCGGTGGACAAGGGGTTTACGGACGTGGAGGCGCTGGAGAAGAGAGCGGAGCTCGCGGAACTGCGGGGGGAGGCGGGGTTTCGGGAGATTGTGGAAAGGATGCGCAAGCCCTCCGCTTCCTCTGGGCTAAGATGAGCCCGTGAGAGGAGCGCACGCGTGGTAACCCGCAATCCCTTTCCCGGCGGTCCCGGGCGCATGGGCATGAGCAGCTTCGGCCTCGGGGGGCCGGCCCCCCGGGATCTTCTGATCCTCATCGGCGTCCTGTTCATCACGTTCGCCCTGCGGTTCTTCGAAAGCACGGCGATCATCCCCCTGGCCCTGCAGCTCACGCCGATGGTGTGGCAGAAAGCGCTGGTTTGGCAGGTCGCCACGTATCCGTTCATCGGGTTCGGGGCACCGGGGATCTGGTTCCTGCTCGAGCTGCTGTTCCTCTACATGTTCGGGCGGGACGTGTACTTCGGCCTGTACCGCCGGCATTTCTGGCGGCTGATCCTCTTCGTCTCGATCGCCTCGGCCCTGGTGGCGGGGGCCGTCCACGTGCTCCTCACGCTGACGGGCTCGATGCAGATGGCCCTTCCGTTCGTGATCATGCAGGGTCAGCGGATGTTGATGGCGATCTTCATCGCGGCGTTCGCCACGGCGCACCAGGACGCGACGATTTATCTCTTTTTCGTCCTGCCGATCCGCGCCCGGTGGTTCCTGGGTCTGGAGATCGTCTTCGCCTTCATGGCCTTCCTGAGCACGCGGGACCTGCCCGGTTTCCTGGCGATCTGCACGGCCGTGGGTCTCTCCTATCTCTACGTCCGCTCCAGCGGTTCGATGCTCGGCGGCAAGAGGACGCTGCGCGAGATGAGGCTGCGGTTCGAGCGCTGGTGGATCCAGAAGAAGCTCGACCGGGCGCGGCGCAAGCG
>CAXTNS010000570.1:1415-4646 GCA_964245465.1 uncultured Thermoanaerobaculia bacterium | reverse complement strand
GGAGCCGCGATTGCGGGGGTGGCCGGGGTTGCCAATCCCAGGAGAAATCCCGCCAGCCCGAGTCCGAGTCTGCGATGCAGGCTCTGTTTCTTCATGGTTTGCCTCCGTAGATCACGATGACGGATCTGGATGGCAAGGAGCTCTCGGCCGGCCCGCCATTGCGGATGAGCCAGCGGTCCCCCTCCCGGTGGTGAACGACGAGCAGGTCCCCCACGCTCTCGATGGAGATCTTGGCCTGGCGCTCCGGAATCGGAGGGGGCGCCAGGACCAGGAACGCCGCCGTCAGAGCCAGCACCGCCAGGACCGTCAAGGCCGGCGCCAGACGGAGCTTCTCTTCCGGACGCCGTGAGGACAGTGCGCCGCGGACGATCCTCTCGACCGCTTCCGGGCGAGCCTCCAGGGCCTCCCGTAGACGCAGGTCGAACGCCCGTTCCGATCCCTCAGACTTTTCCATCGTTCTCCTCCAGGAGCTGCAGCAACCGCTTTCTCGCCCGGTGCACGCGCATCTTCAGGGCCGATACCGAGATGCCTAGGACCCGGGCCCCTTCCGTGGGGCCGAGGTCCGCCGCGCTCACCAGCAACAGCGCCTCCCGGTCCAAGCCGGAGAGCCGGCGCAGAGCCGCCAGGGTGCGGGCGAGGTCCGTCCGCAGTGTGGCGCGCTCTTCCGGTCCAGGCAAGGGGCTATGCTCGCTATGGCCGTCGAGCAGGGCGTGCAGGGGCTCCAGCAGACGGCGCTGGAAGTTGAGGCGTCCGGCCCGCCTGCGGGCCACCGCGAACGCGAACGCCGCGGGGCAATCCGGCGGACCGTGGCGGCGCCAGCGCTGGACGAGGGCCGCCAAGGCATCCTGGGCGACTTCCTCGGCCAGCCCCACGTCACCCGTCCTGCCGAGCGAGTAGCGGAGGAGTTGGGGGGCCAGCTCCTTTACCGCCGTTTCCAGTTCCATGTGCAGGACGTACCCCGTGGGCCGAAAGGGTCACACCCCTTTTTACGCCGATCTTTCCGGAACGGCTCTAAACCCCCTTGATATCTGGGATTCCTGTGGTACCTTTGAAGAGCCGGGATGGCGTATACCTTACATTGAATCGCGCCGCAGGCGCATGGGGCCAACACCTGGAATGGAGTTTCGGACGACGCCCATGCAGAGATCTTCTATCGCCGCAATCTCCGTCCTTGCCGCCGCGATCGTGGCGGTGCCCTTCGTCCGTGCCCAGAGCCTGATGGGTTCCCGGGATTCGCTGCTGCGCCAGAACGCGGAGGCCCAAGGCCACGACTTCACCTACCTGAGGACCTCGTCCGACGTGCGCGCCTTCGCCCGCAAGGGCCTGCTGGTGCGCCTGCGCGGGAACTCGGACTACCGGCTGGCGTCGGACTACGTGTCCTTCCCCTACGCGCGGCCCGAGGTGAAGGTGTTCATCGAGCGCCTGTCGGACCAGTACCGCGCGGCCTGCGGCGAGCGCCTGTACGTCACCAGCCTCACGCGGCCGATCACGCGCCAGCCTTCCAATGCCTCGCACCTCTCCGTCCATCCGACCGGCATGGCTGTGGACCTGCGGCGCAGCAACCGCGCCTCCTGCCGAAGTTGGCTCGAAGAGACCCTGCTCTACCTGGAAGGCCGGGAGGTTCTGGAAGCCACGCGCGAGAAGCATCCGCCGCACTACCACGTGACGCTCTTCCCCAAGCCGTACATGCGCTACCTGGGGGAGGACGATGCTCCTCGCATCCAGGTCGCCAAATCCAAGTCGTCCAGCAGGAGCAAGGTCTCGGTCGCGTCCAGCCGCTCCAGCAGCAAGAAATACCGAGTCGGACGCGGCGACACTCTCTGGAGTATCGCCAAGAAGCACGGCGTCAGCGTCAGCGCGGTCAAGAAGGCCAACGGTATCCGCTCCGCCCATCTAAGGCCGGGGCAGACGCTGTCGATTCCGACGCGCTGAAGAAAGGACATAAAGGACCCCAAGGACGCAAAGGACATCAAAGTTGTTGTCCCTCTTGGGTCCTTGAAGTCCTTTTCGTCCTTGATGTCCTGGCTTTCCTAGATAACCGCTAAATGCCCTTTGCTACCCGGTAGGCCTGAATCTTCTGCTGCAAGCCCTTGAGCTGGAACTCGCCAAGGGGCTCGGTGGGGATCGCCCCGTTCAGCAGGAGATAGGTGGCGGGGCCGAGGACGACGTCGTCCGGCTCGGCCACGAAGGCTTCGAGACGGGCGGCCACGTTCACGGTATTGCCGAGCACGGTGTAGTCCACCCGGCGGGCGCTGCCGATGTCCCCCACCACCACAGGGCCACTGTTGAGAGCGACCCGCGCCCGGAACCCGGGGAGCCCCTCGGCCGCGCGGCGGGCGTTCCATTCGGCCAGGCCCTGCTGGATCTCGACGGCGGCGCGCACGGCCCGAACCGCGTGATCCGGCTGAGGCACGGGCGCGCCGAAGAAGGCCCTGACACAGTCGCCGATGCGCTTGTCGAGCGTGCCGCCGGCGCGGAAGATGGCTTCCACCGAGAGGTCCAGGAAAGCGTCGATCGACTCGGCCACCCGCTCGGGAGGCGCGTTCTCCGCGAAGGCCGTGAAGCCCACGAGATCGGCGAAGAGCACGGTGGCCTCGGCCGTCTGGAGACGCCGCATGCCCTCGTCGCCCTGGCTCAGCACCTGCTCGATGACACCCGGCGAGTGGTAGCGCTCCAGGCGCGTGCGCGCCTGCTTCTCGATCTCGGCTCTCTTCGCGTAGCGGATGCGCTCGACGGCCACCGCCACGTAGTTGGCGAGGGTCGTCAGCACGTCCAGGTCCCGCTCGCCGAAAGCTCCCACCTGGAAGGGGGAGTCCACCTGGATGACCCCCAGAATGCGGTCGCCCGACCAGAGAGGGGCGCACATGGCGGAGCGGATCTGGTGCATGCGGATCGACTCGCCGCCCGAGAGCCGCTGGTCGGTCTGGGCGTCGAAGGTGACGAGTGCCACCCGCTCGCGCACGACCGCCCGCAGCATGGTGCGCGAGACGGGCACTTCCTCCGAGGGTCGGAGCTGGACGCGGTCCTTGACCCGGAGGATCTCGCAGACGAGGTCTCCCGCGTCGTCGGAGAGCAGGATGACCCCGCGGTCCACCGGGAAGGCTTCGAAGGCCAGGTCGAGCACGCGGGAGAGCACGTCATCCACCGACTCGGTGACGGTGAGCATGCGCGCCAGGCGCGTCAGAAAGCCGAACATGCGGCGGACGTATTCCTCATCCCCGGTCTCGGGAA
>CAXTNS010000570.1:0-1405 GCA_964245465.1 uncultured Thermoanaerobaculia bacterium | reverse complement strand
CTCGGGAAGGGGGGCGGGCACGGCAGTCTCGCCGCCAAGACCATAGTCCGCCGCGAACGCCGAGAGAGGCCGGATGATGGTGGCGTTGCCGAAGCTTTCGAGAGGCTCCTCGGCCGGTCCTTCCGCCAGGACGGACGTGGCCTTCTTCGGGCGCTCTGGAGGCGGCTCCTCGGCTTCGACCCGGATCTCGAAGGCGCCGATGCCCAGGACGTCCCCCGGCCGCAGCGGCGCCTTCTCGACCGGCGCGCGGTTGACCTCGACGCCGTTGGTGCTTTTCAAGTCGTGGACGGACCAGCCGTCGGTTTCCCGCAGGATCTCGGCGTGGTAGCGGGAGACGGAGACGTCGGAGAGAACGACGTCGTTGTCCGCTCCCCGTCCCAGCCGGGTCCTGCCGCCGGCCAGGGGGACGGCGCGCTCCTCGCCGTTGACGATGTACCGCAGACGCAGCATGGTGGGGAGTAAGACTACACCCCCGGCTCGAACAGCGTCTCCATCACCTTCTCTGCCTCCCTCAGGTGGAACCGGCCCTGCTCGAAGAGCGAGCGGAAGGCCGCCACCACCCGCGGGCAGAACTGGCTGCCGGAGGCCCCCAGGATCTCCTCGGCGGTCCGCTCCGGCGGCAGGCCGGCGCGGTAGGGGCGGCTGGTGGTCATGGCGTCGTAGGTGTCGGCCACGGCGATGATGCGCGGAGCGAGAGGGATCTCCTCGTCGCGCAGACCGTCGGGGTAGCCCTTGCCGTCGATCCGCTCGTGGTGGCTGCGGACGCCGGTCACCACCCAGGAGTTGGCCAGGTGGGGGACGATGGCGGCCCCGTCCGCCGCGTGGCGCCGCATGATCTCGACCTCGTCCCGTTCTAAGGGTGAAGGCTTGCCGAGGATGCGGTCCGGCGTCGTGATCTTGCCGATGTCGTGCAAGGTGGCGGCGAGGTGGAGGTCGCGCAGCTCCTCGCGCCCGAGCCCCATCTCGGACCCCAGCAGCACCGAGTAGGCCACCACCCGGCGCACGTGGCCGCCGGTGTAGGGGTCGCGCTTGTCAAGCGCCTCGGCGAGGGCGGTCACCATCTGGAAGAACTGCCGGCGCTGGGCCGCGTAGAGCCGGGCGTTCTGGAGGGTGGGAGCGAGGATGGCGGCGAACTGACGCATGCGCCACAGGTCGCCCGCCGTGAAGCGGTCGCGGTCCACGGGGTTGAGGAGCTGGACGACGCCGATGACGTTCCCCTGGGCCACCAGAGGCACGGCGAGGATGGCCCGGGTCTGAAACGCGCCGGTAGGATCGCCGTGCCAGCGGGAGTCCGAGGCCACGTCGTTGACCACCTCGGCCTCTCCGGACAGGGCGCCGCTGCCCACGAACCCCTGCCCCACCGGCCCCCGCCGGCCGCCGATGTCCCCCGCGGCGCGCCCCCGGA
>CAXTNS010000569.1:1825-4651 GCA_964245465.1 uncultured Thermoanaerobaculia bacterium | reverse complement strand
TCCCATGAGTTCAACGGCGAGACCGGGCACGTCCGCCGGGCCCGGAACATCCCCCTCGAGCGCCTGCCCTTCCGCCTGCTCGAGATCAGCGCCTTCCGCGAGGACACGATCCTCGTCTACTGCCGGGCCGACGAGTGCGGCGAGAAGGGGGTCGGCATCCTCCTCTCCAGCGGCTTCGAGAACGTCGTCCTGATGGAGGGGGGCATCGACAAGTGGATCCAGGATGGCTTCAAGACCGTGCTGCCCACCTCGGTCGCCGGCCGGCCGGCCCAACCCACGGATGGCAAGGGGCCGGTGATGCCTTCCAGGCCCGGGAAACCGTCCAATGAGGTGACGGTCGAGCCGCCTCCCGTTTCGCCGCCGCCGGTCTCTCCTTAGAGACGGGTTGCCGCGCCGCGACAAATCGGCTACAACAGGCAGGACATTGAAAAAGATTCAGGGAGACCTATGACAGTCCATACCGAGATTTCGACCGCCGACACTCTGCGCGAGCTGAAGGACGTCCTGGGCGACCGCATCCTGCTGGACGAGGAGGTGCGCTCGCACTACCGCTCCGACTTCGGGCGCACCGTGGACCGGCTGCCGGGCGCCGTGGCCCGCTGCCACTCGGCCGAAGAGGTGGCCGAGGTCGTGCGCTTCTGCCGCGAGCGGAAGATCCCCCTGGTCCCCCGCGGCCAGGCCCACACCCAGAGCGGCCAGGCCACGAGCCAGGGTGGCGTCCTCCTCGACACCTCCGTCATGAACCGCATCCACGAGGTGAATGAAGAGGAGGAAACCGCCACCTGCGACGCCGGCGTCGTCTGGCGCGACCTGGTCACCGCCACCCTGGAGAAGGGCCTGATCCCCCGGGTGCTCACCAACAACCTGGGCGTGCAGATCTCCGGCACCCTGTCCATGGCCGGCCTGGGCGTGGCCAGCTTCCGCTACGGCACCCAGGCGGACAACGCCGTGGAGCTCCAGGTGGTGACCGGCACGGGGGAGATCGTCACCTGCTCGCGCGAGCAGAACCGCGACCTCTTCGACATCGTCCGCTGCGGCCTCGGCCAGTTCGGCGTCATCACCCGCGCCAAGGTCCGGCTGCGCAAGTGCAAGAGCACCGTGCGCAAGTACTACCTCGTCTACGACGACCTGGGCGTCCTCATGGAGGACGCGAAGAAGGTCATGGATCCGGGCAACCCGACCTTCTCCTCGCTGGAGTCCTGGTGCACGCCGTGCCTCCAGGGCATCAAGAAGATCGGCGAGGGCATGGAGCTCGGCGAGGGCATGCAGACGTTCGCCCTCTGGCTCTACCCGTTCCACGTGACGGTGGAGCTCAACCCCGGCGAGGAGCCGCCGGACGACGCCTCCGTGCTGGCTGGCCTGACTCCCTACCGGCACGTCCACACCGAGGACTTCACTCAGTACGAGTTCGCCAACCGCATGGACCCCGTCTTCGAGCTCTGGCGGCGCAGCGGCTACTGGGACATGGCGCATCCATGGATGGAGACGACGCTCCCCTGGGACACGGCGCGCGAGTTCATCGAGTCGGCTCTCGCCATCACCCCGCCCCAGGCCCTGGGACCGGGCGGCCACGTCCTCCTCTGGCCGGCCGCCGCGCACACCTCGGACGTGCCCCTTTTCATGCACCCGGGCGGCGACTACGTGATGGGCTGGGGCATTCTCCCCGGCGTGCCCTTCCGCTTCCTGGACCGCGCCCTCGCCCAACTCGACATGGCGAGCGACCTCTCGATCGCCTACGGCGGCAAGCGCTACCTGTCAGGGTTCGTCACCTTCGACACGGCCGAGAAGTGGGCCGCCCACTTCGGCGACCGCTGGCCCATGATCCTGGAGGCCAAGAAGAAGTTCGATCCAGACGGGATCATGGCCCCGGGCTTCATCGTCTACGAGTAGAAAAGGAAAGGGCGGCCGCGAGGCCGCCCTTGGTGCACCGGAAGGAGGGAGTTTCCTACCTACCGGTAGATGATCTCGCCGACCTCGATGGCCTTGCCGCCGCAGTTCGAGCGGATGCCGTCGCGGCCGACCACCCGCACGTGCCGGCCGTCCTGGAACCGGGTCAGGTCCCCCACGAGGTCGTAGTACTCGCCACGGTCGCCCCGGATCACCGGGCAGTCGCCGCTGTCGTCGAGCCGTCCGTCGATCGAGATGGCCCGGCGGCCGTCCGGATCGTAGCCGTCGCGGTTGTAGCGGTCGTCGTAGCGGTCGTCGTTCCGGCCATACCGTCCGCCGCTCTGGTCGTAGTACTCGCCGTCCTGGCGCCGGTCGAAGAGGACCCGGCGGTGATTGGCGTCGGCCCAGACCCTCTCCACGCTGTCGACCCGGAAGGCCGTGCCGCAGGAGGTGTTGTTCTGGATGCGGCCCGACATCAGCAGGTGCTCACCCCGGCGGAAGTCGCCCGGGTTGCCCACCAGCGGGATCACCTGGCCCTGATGGTCGCGCACGAGCACGCAGCCGTACTGCTGATCGACGAAAGTACCGTCGAGTTGGAAGGCGCCCGCGCCGTACTTGTTGTACCGACGGTTCCAGCCGTCCCACGAGCGGTTGCGGTTGTTCCGCTGGGCCACGTACACCGGCTGCTGGACGACCACCGGCTGCCGGACCACGACGTGCCTCTGAGGGACGACGCGCTGTTGGACGACCACAACCTTCTGGTTCTTCTGAGCCTTCGCCGCCTGCCTCTGGGCCTTCACGGCCTGCTTCTGAGCCTTCTGAGCATGCTGCTGGGCTTTCTGGGCGTGGTTCTTGTGCGCCTTATCGGCCGCATGGGCCTTCCCGTTCGGCGAAGGAGCGGCCACGCCCGCGGCGGGCAGGGACAGCGCCGCCGAAAGG
>CAXTNS010000569.1:1185-1815 GCA_964245465.1 uncultured Thermoanaerobaculia bacterium | reverse complement strand
ATGAAGCCCTTCGCGAGATTTCGGTTGGTATTGGTTTTCATGGCTGTGCCTCCTGGCTGTCGATCGGGTTGAGGCCCTTTTGGCCTTCCCTCACTCGCAATCTAGATATACAAGGCCCGTGCCAGGATGGTAAATGCAGGCAAGCAAAAGGATTACTCAAAAGAGTGGAAAATGGGCCTCGGAAACCGTCCTCCTGGGGTGACGGCTCAAGAGGCTTCTCCGGGGGTACGGGCGTCCTCGATTCTGATACCCTCCCGCGCCATGACCGACGCTACGAAAAACACCGTCCGCATCGCCCACAGCCCGGATTCGGACGATGCCTTCATGTTCTACGCCCTCACCCAGGGAATCCTCGACGTGGAGGGGTTGGAGATCAGCCACGTTCTTCAGGACATCGAGAGCCTGAACCAGGCGGCTTTCCAGGGGACGTACGAGATCACGGCCCTCTCTTTCCATGCTTACGCCCATCTGGCGGACCGCTACCAGATCATGCCCTCGGGCGCGAGCTTCGGCGACGGCTACGGCCCCATCGTGGTTTCCCGCCGGCCGCTCGGCCGGGCCGACCTGCCGGGGCTCAAGGTGGTGATCCCCGGCGAACTGACCACGGCCCCCCTGGCCCTGCGCCTCTGG
>CAXTNS010000569.1:0-1175 GCA_964245465.1 uncultured Thermoanaerobaculia bacterium | reverse complement strand
ACGCCATCCTGCTCACCGACGGCCAGAACGGCGAGCGGGTCGCGGTGTTCCAGTCGGCGCTCGACGCCGTGGTCGGCCGGTTCACCTGCGACTGTCGCGGCGTCGGCACCGACTGGCGGGTGGACGAGCTGCGCGCCATCGCGTCGGCGCTGCTGGGCACGGTCGACATCGTCGCCGATCCCGCCGCCCTCGCCGCCGACTTCCGCGCGAGCCAGGGCGCCGCGCTGGGCAAGCCCCTGGCCGACCTGGCCCTGCGCCTCTGGCAGCCGGCGGTGACCCCGGAGATCGTGCCCTTCGACCGCATCCTCGACGTGGTGGTGAACGGAGAGGCGGACGCGGGCGTCGTCATCCACGAAGGACAGCTCACCTACGGCGACCTCGGGCTGCGCTCCGTGGTGGACCTCGGCCAGTGGTGGAAGGAGGAAACCGGCCTGCCCCTGCCGCTCGGCGGCAACGGCATCCGCCGCGACATCGATGAGGACCTCAAGCGGCGCCTCTGCCGTCTGCTGACCGAGAGCATCAACTACGGGCTCGACCACCGGCAGGAGGCCCTGGGTTACGCCGTGCGGTATGCGCGAGGCCTGGAGGACGATCCCGAGCGCTCGGACCGCTTCGTGGGCATGTACGTCAACGACTGGACCCGGGACTATGGCGAGAAGGGCCGCCGGGCCGTGCAACTCCTCCTCGACCGCGGCCACGAGGCGGGCGTGCTGCCGCGCCGGATCCAGGCCGAATTCATCGAGACCTGAACGTGAAGCGTCCCGCCGCCCTGGTCTTCGATCTCGACGGGACGCTCATCGACTCCCGCCGCGACATCACCACCGCCATCAACCGCATGCGGGCCGACCTGTGCCTGCCGCCTCTAGCGCTGGAGCAGGTGGTGACGATGGTGGGGGAGGGAGCCCGCCTTCTGGTCGAGCGCGCCCTTGCCCCCGAATACCCCGAATGTCCGCCGGACCGGGTGGACCAGGCCCTGGAGTGCTACCTCGGCTACTACTGGGATGTCTGTCTGGACGAGACCCGTCCCTATCCCGGCGTGGAGGAGATGCTGGCGGAACTGGCCGGCCGCTATCCCCTGGCCCTCCTGAGCAACAAGGGAGAGGCCCTCTCGCGCAAGATCCTGGACGGCCTGGGCCTGGCTGGCCGCTTCCGCGAGATCCTCGGCGGCGACAGCC
>CAXTNS010000568.1:0-4674 GCA_964245465.1 uncultured Thermoanaerobaculia bacterium | reverse complement strand
TGTCCCGGGGCATGAGGCTCCTGGAAGGCGAGGGGGAGGGGAGTGGGGAGGAACATGGCCACAGCCACGGAGGAGGCGATCCCCACGTCTGGGTGGCGCCGGACACGGTGGCCGTGGCGGCCCGCAACATCGCGGCGGCCCTGGCAGAGATCGATCCTGTCCACGCCGCCGAGTACCGCGCCAACCTTCAGCGCTTCGAGACGGAGATTGGAGATCTGGACCGCGAGATCCGCGCCCAGCTCGATCCGGACCGCGGCGGGGCCTTCATGGTCTTCCATCCAACCTGGGGCTACTTCGCCCACGAGTACGGCCTGCGCCAGGTCGCCATCGAGGCCGAGGGCAAGGAGCCGAGCGCCCTGCGGCTGATCCAGCTCATCGATCAGGCGAAACGGGACCAGGTGAAGGTGATCTTCGTCCAGGCCGGCTTCCCCAGGAAGAGCGCGCAGGTGATCGCCGACGCCGTGGGCGGCCGGGTCGTGGTCGCCGATCCCCAGGAGCACGACTGGCTGGACAACCTCCGCCGAGTGACCCGCGAACTGAGCGAGGCCCTCTCCCATGCCTGAGTCCCCTCTCGTCGAAGTGCGCCATCTCACCTTCGGCTATGGGAAGGAGGTCGTGCTGGACCACGTGGACCTGGAGATCCAGCGGCGCGACTTCCTCGCCATCATCGGCCCCAATGGCGGCGGCAAGACGACCCTGCTCAAGGTGATGCTGGGCCTCCTGCGCCCCTGGTCCGGCGAGGTCGTCTACCACCTCCCGAACGGTGGAGATCCTCGCGGCCATCTCGGCTACGTGCCCCAGTTCTCCACGTTCGACAAGGACTTCCCCCTGCGGGTCCGCGACATGGTGCTGATGGGCCGGCTCGGGCATCGCGGCCTGCTGCGCTCCTACTCGCGGGAGGACCGCGCCGCCGCCGACGCGGCCCTCGACCGCCTGGGCCTGCGCGGCGTCGCCCGCGCCCACGTCTCCGAGATCTCCGGCGGCCAACTCCAGCGGGTGCTCATCGCCCGCTCCCTGGTCTCCAGCCCGGAGATCCTCTTCCTGGACGAACCCACGGCCTCGATCGACGCCGAGTCCCGCGAGACGCTCAGCCGGCTCCTGGAAGAGCTCAACCGCACCATCCCCATCGTGGTGGTCACCCATGACGTGACCTCCATCGCGACCCTGGTGAACCGCATCGCCTGCATCAACCGGCGGCTCTTCTACCACGGTGGTCCCGAGCTCTCCCAGGAGGTTATGGAAGAGGTCTACGGCTGCCCCGTGGAGCTGGTCACCCACGGTGTGTCCCACCGCGTGCTCCATCACCACCACTGAGGCTGCCACCTTGCCTACCTTCTTCGAGGCCCTGTCCTACGAGTTCCTGCGGAACGCCCTGATCGCGGGCGTGCTGTCCGCCATCCTCTGCGGCATCATCGGCACCTTCGTGGTGGTCAAGAAGCTCGCCTTCATCAGCGACGGCATCGGCCACGCGGCCTTCGGGGGCATGGGCGTCTGCTTCTTCCTGGGGATCGATCCGCTGCTGGGCGCCATTCCCGTGGCCCTGGGCTGCGCCCTCGCGCTGGGCGCCGTGGACCGCCAGACCATTCGTTCCTACGACGCCCTGATCGGCGTCCTCTGGGCCGTGGGCATGGCCGTGGGCGTGGTCTTCGTCTACAAGACCCCGGGCTACGCGCCCAACCTGATGACCTACCTCTTCGGCAACATCCTCCTGGTCTCGCGCCACGACCTGGTGGTCATCCTCGTCCTCGCCACCACGGTCCTGACCGTCCTCTTCCTCTTCTTCAAGGGGATCGTGGCCGTGGTCTTCGACGAGGTCTTCGCCCAGGTGAGCGGGGTGCGGGTCCGGTTCCTCATGTCCCTGCTGCTGGCCATGATCGCCCTCTCCGTGGTGATCCTGATCCAGGTGGTGGGGATCATCCTGGTGGTGGCCCTGCTGACCATCCCCTCCGTCATCAGCCTGATGCTCTGGAAGGATCTGCGGAGCGTGCTCCTGGGCTCCGTGCTGATCGGGGTGGGGATCACTCTCGGCGGGCTCGTCCTCTCCTTCTACTACGACCTCCCCTCAGGGCCGGCGATCATCCTCCTCGGCGCGGTGCTGTTGGTAGGGGCGTATGGGATCAAGAAGGTGCAGGTCAGGTGCTGATCCGTACGATGTCACCGGGTTGCAAGGTGGCCAGAGCCTCGCGCACCTTGGGCATGAGGGGTCTCAATGTATCGATGTCATTGCTGAGGACTGCCAGCATGACGATCCCAAAATGAATTCCTTTGAGATTCTGTTGATGGACCAAACCCCGGTCCACGGTCAGAAAAGCGTCGAACTGCCAGCCAGGCGATTGAGTAAAGCGCCGTTCTTGAGGCCAGACCAGCGCATCTCAGGCACCGTCCGGACCTCGTGCTCCGGGAGCTCGGACTTGAGCCGCCGGGGAAGGCACTCATCGAGCAGGATGCGCATCGGAGAGGAGCGCGACCTTGGCCTGCTCCAGTACGGCGATCGCCTGCTCGTGGCTCACGGAAGGAAAGTCTTCGAGGAACTCCGACAGGGGGTGCCCACCCTCCAGATAATCGATAAGGCTCTGGATAGGGACGCGGGTCCCGAGGAAGACGGGTGTACCGCCAAGAATCTCGGGATCGGTGTGGATTACGGAGTAGGTCTGCATTGAGGTCTCCCGTGTTCAGTATAGCGCCGGATCGACCACCTGTACGGCATGCCCCTTGCTGGAAATCTGGACAGCCCGTTCGCGCGCTGGCCTGGCGCGACAGGGACCGTTCACTCCCTAGGAGGTGCCCATGGCCGTATTGACCCGAGACCAGACCCAGGCTCCCCCCTTGAGCGCCGTCACCCGGGAAGAGATCCAGAACCTGCTCCAGACTCCGGGAAAACCGTGCGTCTCCATCTACATGCCCACCATCCGGGCCGGAGCCGAGACCCAGCAGAACCCCATCCGTCTCAAGAACCTCCTGCGCCGAGTCCAGGAGAGGCTCGAAGAGACGGGGATGAAGGACACCGACGCCGCCGAGCTGATGGCGCCCGTGCGCGAACTCGTGGACGATCAGACCTTCTGGCAGCAGCAGGCCGAAGGCCTCGCCATCTTCCGCTCGCCCGAGGTCCTGAAGACTTTCCGCCTGCCGACCACCCTCGACGAGAACGCCGTGGTGGAGAACCGCTTCCACCTGAAGCCGCTCTTCTCCCTGGTCAACGGGGACGGCCGGTTCTACGTGCTGGCCCTGAGCATCCAGAAGATCCGGCTGATCGCCGCCTCCCGGCACAGTGCCGAGGAGCTGGAGCTGGCCGGCGTGCCGCAAAGCCTCCAGGAGGCGCTTGGGGATCTGACTTGGGAAAACGAGCAGCTCCAGCCGCGCCCCAGCCAGAGGATCGCGAGGGCGGCCGTCTACCACGGCCACGGCAATCGGGAACAGAACATCAAGCCCGAGATCGTCCAGTTCTTCAACCTCGCCGACAAGGCGCTCCTGAAGTACATGGACCGCGACGCCCCCGTCGTGCTGGCCGGCGTCGAGTACCTGCTCCCTCGCTACCATGAGACGACGGAGCATCCCAAGGTGCTGCAAGAGGGCCTGACGGGCAACGCCGACGGGCTCTCGGCGGAGCAGTTGCGAGACGCCGCCTGGGAGATCGTCGAGCCCTACTTCCTGGAGGACCGCCGCCGCGCCGCCGAGCGCTATGGCGACCTCTCGGGCACGGGCCGCTCCTCCAGCCGCTACGAGGACATCCTGCCGGCGGCGCACGACGGCCGGATCGACTCCCTGTTCGTGGCCCGCGGCGTCCGCCTCTGGGGCTCCTACGACCTCCAGAAGCGCGAGGTCCATCTGGAAGAGGACCAGACCACCCAGCGCAACCACAGCGAAGACCTCCTCGACCTCGCGGCGGTCCAGACCTTCCTCAACGGCGGCACGGTCTACGCGGTGCCCCAGCAGGAGATCCCGGACGGCCAGGCGATGGCGGCGATCTTCAGATACTGACCTCTCACCCCCCTGCCCCTCTCCCAGCCCTCCGCCCGTCCGGCCAGGGAGAGGGTCGGGGGTGAGGAGCCTACCGTCCCCGCAGGATCTCGCTGATCCGCACCCAGCGCCGCCGCACCTCCTGCCAGTCCTGGCGCACCTCGGAGCTCGGCTGAACCTGGCCCATCAACCGGTCCACTTGTCCGGCGGTGTCGGCGAGGACGCGGAGACGGTTGACGATCTCCGTCCGGTTCTGCGGCGTCCGCAGCCGGCCGCGGGTGAAGAACCCGTCCTTGAACCGTTTGTTGAGGCGGTTTCCGGCCTCGGCCAGGAGCTCGATCTGCTCCTGGAGCTGCTCGTCGGCCGGAGTCAGCTCCGTGCCGCCGTCCTCCTTCTGTTCCAGGAAAGTACCGTAGGTCTCGATGAGCTTCTCGCTGGCGCTGACCAGCTCCTGGCTCACGAGGCGCAGCTCGTCGTAAGGCAGCTCTCCCGCGGAAGGTACAGAGGGCTCCGGCACCGGTTCGTTCACAACCGGAGCGGCGGGCTCCGGCGCCTTTGCGGGCGTCTCCTCGGAGATGGACGGCGCCGGCTGGGGCTCGGGATGGCTGGACTGTGGAGGAGTCGCGGGCCTCGGCATCTCTTGCTGGCGAGACGGCTCCGGCCGCGGAGGCTGGGCGGTGGCGGTGGGGATGGCGGCCACGGTCGTCAGAGGCTCCG
>CAXTNS010000567.1:1709-4678 GCA_964245465.1 uncultured Thermoanaerobaculia bacterium | reverse complement strand
CTCCGATTCAGTGTACGACAACAATAATACACCTGTCGCGGAGAGACAAGCCCACCGCCTGAATTCCGTCGTTCACCTGTACCCGTCCGTACCCGTCCATGCCTGTCCTTATCCTCCCCACAGGCTTTCTCTCAATCAACAACACTATCCTTGAAACGATATTTTACTCCCGCTAGGGATATCCACCATCGAGCTCGCCGCAGGAGAATGAGCTCCGGCGGCAACGACACCCACAAGGTGTCAAGAAAGGAGAAGCAACATGTCTACTGAGACCACGTCGAAGGGTCAGATAGGCGATCTGGAGAGGCTCGTGCCCTCCCTGAGCGCCAACGCCGCGGAGATCCCGCACCTGGAAGTGAGCCGCAACCAGCTTGGAGCTTTGCTCACCCAGGCCCGGGAAGCCGCCGACCTCCAGGCCCTCCACACGGCGGCAAGCAGGAGGCGAGCCGGAATCTCCGCATCACGCTCACCGAAGGCATGCGGCTGGCGAACGTCCTCCGCCTGGCGGTGAAGCACCACTACGGCATCCGCTCGGAAAAGCTGGCCCACTTCGGCCTCCAGCCGTTCCGTGGCCGCCCCTTCCGGGCTCGCAACTCCAAGCCGGCTCCGGAAACGCCGCAGACGCCGGAAACGCCCGGCACCCCCTCCACCGCCTGATCCATCCTTCCGCTCTTCTGAACCTCGGGGACGCGCACCGCGTCCCCCTTTTTTTGCTGCCCCTTCACAAGAACCAGACGACATGAGCGGATACGCCGCAACATCCCGGGATATTGCGAGATATCCCGGGATGTCGCCTCCCATCCCCAGAACGCCAGGTTTCTCTACTTTTCAGGCCGATTTGCGTTGCCGAGAACCAGGAGATCCAGTCTTTGAACCGTCGAAACCCCGCGTCCGTGGTCACCATCCGATGTCGGCCGGCCAGAGCGAACGCAGCTAGATAAGCATCCATCCAGAGCTTGGGTGAGGCCGTCCCGCGGGTGGCGAGATTCTTCCACAATTCCTCCAACTCGAAGGGTTCGTCCGCCTGGAAGACGATCCGATCGTCAGCAAGAAGCGCCTCTTAGGCTAACCACGCCTCGTGGTTCGTCAGTGGCGGATTCCCATACAAGCCCAGAACCGTGGCATTGGTGAGCAGCCGGAGAAAGGCCTGCTGCGTTGCACGGTACAGGATGACTGACGCCGGAGACTCGACGGTTCCCAGCCACTCGCGCGCCACGGTGTGGTGGCTGTGCTTGGAAAGAGCCAGAGCCAGCCAAACATTGCTATCGCAGAGAATCACGATGCCAGCCGGCTTCCTCTTCAAGCAGCACGTCCGCAACCCGTTCCGGTGTCATCTCTTCGCCCACCCGGGCTTCGTGGGCGCACTCGACGAGCGGCAGCTTGACGTGCCTGCGGACCGCCGCCGGTACGCGAGGCTCCTGGGCCAGGCCACGCCTCAGCAGATCGGCGATCATGTCTTTGAGTTTCCGGTTCTCCTCGACAGCGCGGATCTTCACCGCACGCACCACGTCATCGGGTAGATCAAGCGTGGTCTTCATAGGATCTATTGTGCCAGAAAGCTGGTTTCTGGCTTCCCAAGCTTTGGAGAATCCAGCCCCTCCGGGCAACGCGGGTGGCGCAATCGCCGGGCGGTTGATACGATGACGCGTACCCAAAAGAGGGAATCCCATGTCCTCCGTGATCGCCAACGTCGTCGAAATCGAAGCCGTCCACCCTCACCCCAACGCCGATCGCCTGTGTCTCGCCCGCATCAAGGGCTGGCAGTCGGTAATCCGCAAACGCGAGGACGGCACGCCCGAATTCGCGCCTGGCGAGCGGGTGGTCTTCATCCCGCCTGACAGCACCCTGCCGCGCGAGATGGCCGAGCGCCTCGGCGTGGTGAGCTACCTCGCCGAGCGCACCAACGCCGAGGGCGGGCGCGACCTCGTGGTCCGCCAGGTGCGCCTGCGCGGCGAGCCCTCCTTCGGGCTGCTGGTGCGGCCCGACGATCCAAGCTGGCCCGTGGGAACCGACGTGCGCGAACACTACGGGATCGGCAAGTTCCGGCCGCCCCTGAGGTTCTCGGCCGGCGACGCCGAGCCCAACCATCCGCTCTTCCAGAGATACACGGACATCGAAAACCTGCGCAACTTCCCCGGCGTCTTCGTACCCGGCGAAGAGGTCGTGGTGAGCGAGAAGATCCACGGCACCAATGCCCGCATCGGCTGGGTCGAGGGCACCCTTCTCGCCGGCTCGCACGGGCTGCAGCGCAAGCGTCCGGAGCCCGAGGAGATCGCCACCAACACCTACTGGTTCCCCGCCACCCTGGAACCCATACGGAGCCTGCTCGACGATCTCCGGCAGCAGGGCCACCCGGTGGCGATCCTCTATGGAGAGATCTATGGCAGCCGCGTCCAGAGCCTGCACTACGGCCGCCGCGACGGCCTCGGCTTCGCCGCCTTCGACGTCCTGGTGGGAGAGCACTACCTCGACTACGGCGACTTCGCGGCGCTCTGCAAAAGGCACGGCGTCGAGACCGTGCCGATTCTCGAGCGAGGCCCCTTCTCGCTCGAACGAGTCGCCAAGCTGAGCCGCGGCCAGACCACCCTGCCCGACCAGCACATCCGCGAAGGGGTGGTGGTCCGGCCGGTCAAGGAACGCTTCGATCCCCAAGTCGGCCGCGTGATCCTCAAACACCTGAGCGACGACTACCTGCTCAACGACAAGCTGACCGCGGCGGACGCCACGGATCTTTGAGGGCGGGGGCTCGGGCAACGCCCACGTTAACCGATCAGGCGAATGAAAGATGAGGCTATGTGCGTGAGCGGGTGGTGGACCGTCTCGAGGCCTGGGACGGCACCGATCCGGGTCTCGGGGGGCTCGGCCCGGAAGAGCTCGACACCGCGCTCGCCGGGGTTCCCGCCGAGGAGAGGGTGGCCGGCCGCCTCTCTCCTCACCGCACTCGCCTCGTACCGAGTGGACGGCGCCGT
>CAXTNS010000567.1:0-1699 GCA_964245465.1 uncultured Thermoanaerobaculia bacterium | reverse complement strand
ACCGTAGCCAAGCCGGTTCCTGATCCTCAGTGGCCTGCCGCCGTCGCTCCCGCCGCGTAGGCATCAACGTGGCCGGCGCCGACCTCGTAGGCTGAACGGCTTGCCATGGGAACCGCGGTGCTCGCGAGGATCTGCTTGACCTGCGCCGGCGTCAGGGACGGATTGGCCTCGAAGAGCAGCGCGACGATACCCGCCCACGTGGGGCGTCGCCATCGAGGTGCCGCTCATGGTGGTGTAGTAGGGCAATTGGGCTGGATCGAGGGAGATGTCCTCCGTGACCCCCAGGATCGGCACGACGCCGGTCACCGAGCGGGTGGACACGATGCTGACCCCTGTGGCCACCAGCGTCGGTTGGCTTATGTAGATCCAGGACTGGCCGTTGGGCATGTTGAAGGTGCCGGTCTCGCCCGGGTTGCCGTGGGAGGAGAAGTCCGCCAGCGCGCCCCGGGTGGGTGCCCCCAACGGACAAAGTCTCTTGAGGTGTCCTTGGGATCAGCCCTCCTGAACAGAGCTATCTCGCCTCGCACCTCTCCTCTGCTGGGTCTGCTATACTTCATTCAAGAAGGAGGTGCTGTGATGAGAAGCTCTCTCACGAAAAAGCTCGTACTCGTGTTGCTGGCAACCGTCGCTCTTCTGGGATGGATGGCTCTCCAACCGCAGCCGGCGCAGGCCACACCCTTTTGCTCCAACTATGGCAACAAGCCGTGCTGGACGGAGGAACAGGAGTTCATGTGCTACAACACCGGGTGCCCCTCGTGGACGCTCTGGAACGGCTCCTGCTCTTGCCAGAATGGCCGCTGGAGCTGTACCCCTGATACTCCTTGCGGGGGCGACACCAGCCTCGGAGGAGGCGACACGGCTCTTGCCGCACAATCTCCGGCCCTCGCTCATACGGCGGGCGATTTCCGAAGCGGGGGCGAGATCTGGCTCTCCGCGAGGTGCGAATAGCGCTCCGGTTCTGACGGTGCAACTTAGGACGCCAGGGTGGCCCAACGCTCATGATCGCGCCAGCGGCCACCGATCTTGAGGTAGCGAGGCGAATAGCCCTCCTTGCGGAACCCGCAGGACGCAGCCAGCGCGGCGGAGGCCACATTGTTGGGCTGGATGTTGGCCTCGAGGCGATGAAGCTTGAGCACCCTGAACGCGTGGCGCACGACGGCCTTGAGCCCCTGCTGCATGAGACCCTGACGCTCATGCCCCACGAAGGCGTAGTAGCCCAAGTATCCGCTCTGAAACAGCCCGCGGACGATGTTGGTCAGATTGATGACGCCGACGATTGCCTGGTTGTCCTTGCGGCAGACGAGGAAGGCGTAGTTCGTTGGAGGCGCCATGCGCTTGATGTAGGCGCGAAACTTGGCAGGTGTATCGGGCGGACTCACCCAAGGACGGTGGAGGACCCTGCTCTCGCTGACGGCAGCCAGGAACGGCTTCATGTCGGCAAGGGTGGGTTGGCGGATGAGTACCAGGACCTTCACTGCGCCCCTACGGCCTTGAGCTCAGCGGCAGCGCCCGACGGCAGACACCACCAAGCCGGCGGGCGTGACGCGTGCTGCCTTTCGTACGCGGCATGACCGACGGCGTGCTGCCGAGCCGCGATGAACCTGAGACTGACCCGCGTGTGCGAACACCGGTGCTGTCCACTGCAGCGAAGGGTTGGGCGGCGAGTCGCATCCTGTTCCAAGGCGCCCGTGGCCGGTCG
>CAXTNS010000566.1:0-4683 GCA_964245465.1 uncultured Thermoanaerobaculia bacterium | reverse complement strand
CTCCTCTCCTCCCCGTTCTTCGGCGGCCATACCCTTCCCCCCGCACACCGAGAGAGGGGCCAGGGGAGTGAGGGTCCGTGTCGGCTTTTTTCGACGATCCCGTCGTCTTTTCAGGACGCTTTTCGGTTCAAAAAATCGATCCCCCCAGGGACCCAACCCTGGCACCACCTTTGCCGTATACAGAGTGTCAGGAAGCAGGTGAGGGACATGAAACCTTTCATTCGTTGTAACCATCGAAGGGGCTGAAGAGCCTGAGAAGGAGTGGCGAGATCTTCTGGGAAAGGCGGAACGGTCATGACGAAAGAATTCGTGAAGATGTTGACCCTGTCCCTCACGTCCGTCCTGCTGCTCATCGCGGCGGCCACTCTCTCAGCCTCAGGGATGTAACCCCTCTGGCGCGATACGGAACCCTGCTCCCCGGTAGGCTAGGGGAGATGGGATTGACGAATAGCTTGGTGAACAAATCCGGTTGGACAGGCTTCCGCCCCTCCCTTCCGGTCCTCCTTCTGGCGGCCCTCCTCTCCCACGCCGTGCCGGCGTTCTGCGCCGGCCGGCTCCTGCCTATGGCGCTGCGCAATCAGGGGCTGAGCCTGCCCGGAGCGCCCGCGGCCATGGTCTCGGCGGACGCGGACGGCGACGGCCGGCGGGACCTCCTGGTGGTCGCTGCCTACAACCAGTGGGACGAGATCGCCATCACCGAGAGCAGCACCATGGACGACGTCCAGGGTCTCGTGGAGGTGATGACCATCGTGCCGGCCGTGATCGACCGCCGCGAGCTGCGCGTCTACCGCGCCGGGCCGGACGGGACGTACCAGCCGCCCCGCACGCTCGCGCTGCCGCTCTCGGTGCTGTCGGTGGAGGCTGGCCCGCCGGGCACGCCCGTCGTGGCTCTCACGGACGAGGGCGCGAGCGTCCTGCGCTTGGACGCGGACGGCGCGCCGCGGCTGGAGCCCTGGATCGCCGATCCGCCCGTCATGGCGGGCACGGGCAACTTCCTGGGCGATCTGGGCCTGATGAAGGACGTCAACGGCGATGGCGCGGTGGACTTCCTGCTGCCCGCGCGCGATGGCCTCGCCGTCTACCTGGCGCGGGACGAGGACAAGGGGCTCGCCCGGCGGGCCGCCTCCCGGTTCCCCGTTCCCGGCGAGGCCTACCGCTCGCTGGGCGACCTCGAGCGCCGCTATCCGCTGCCCCAGGTGAAAGACGTCACGGGCGACGGCCGGCCGGACCTCCTCTTCCGCGATCCCGTCCGGCGCTGGCGCTCGGTCTGGGTGGCGCGCAACGGCGGCCAGGGGCGCTTCCTGCCCGCCGTGGAGGTGGTGCTCGGCACGGGCGATCCCAAAGCTCCCAATCCCGTCTGGCTGGGGGACTTCGAGGGCACCGGCCTGGCCGAGGTGGTGTTCCGCCAGAGCCTGGACGACCCCAAGTCCGGCGGCATGCGCCAGGAGCTGGCGGAGCTCCGTGAGCCCAAGAGCCGGCTCACCTTCCGGCGCTTGAGCAAGGACCTCGTGCCCGAGAAGGCGCCCTACCGGACCTTCGACGTCACCGGCTGGGGCTTCGAGGCCGCGGACTCGGAGGTCGAGGTCCCGGGGGGATTCCAGGACTTGAACGGCGACCACCGGCCCGACCTGGTCACCGTCACCGTGGACGTGGGCCTGCCGAAGCTCCTGGGCAGCCTCGCCACCAAGCGGCTCAACGTAGGGCTCGACTTCCACGTCTGGTGCCAGCAAAAGGACGGTGCCTTCCGTCCCGTCAAGGGGCTCGACCTCTCAGGGACCTTCCGCTTCAACCTCAACGACCTGCAGGCAAGCCAACTCGCCCTGTTCTCCGGAGATTTCGACGGCGACGGCCGCCCCGACTACGTACAACTCGGCCGCGGCAAGACGGTGAGCGTCCACCGCGGCCGGCCGGACTGCTCCTTCCCCGCGAAGCCGGACCTGAGCTTCGATCTCAAGGAAGAGCCCCGGGACATCTCCCTGGTGCAGATCCGCGATCTCGACGGCGACGGGCGCTCGGACCTCCTCGTCGTTCAGCCGCAACGGGCGGCGGAGGAGGGATTCGTGCCTCCGGTGCGGTTGGAGCTTTATTTGTCGGGGGGTGGGAAGTGAGAGAAAGTAGGGTGCGCTGTGCGCACCGTCACGGACGGTTATGGTGCGCACAGCGCACCCTGCTCCTCCTGTTTTTCCTGGCCACCAGCGCCGCCGCCCAAACCTTTACCACCCCTCTACCGGGAACCCTCGTGCGGGCCGCCGCCGTCACCGGTCCGGACGGCCGCCCTGGCGTGGCTTTGCTGGTGGCCGCGAACCCCGACCACAAGGGAGCCAAGACGCTCCTCTTCCTCGATCCCGAGCGGCGGTCTCTGACCCGTCTCGCCACGGGCCTGCACGAGGAGGTCAACACGGTCGTGGGCTTCGACCTCGCGGGGAGCGGCTCCGCGGCCCCCATCGCCGGTATGCCCGGCGTGCTGTTCGCCTCGGGCGGTGGGAAGGTGCTGGACGAGCCCAACGTAGACCTGCGCTCGGTGACCGGTGCCACGATGGGCCGGCCGTGGATCGCCGCCGCCCGCGCCGGTCTCCTCGAATTGCTGGCGCCTGGAGGCGGGGGAGGTCTCTCCCGCCTGAGATCGTTCCCGTTGCCCGTCAAGGCCGAGCGGCAGCGCTGGGGCCTGCGTCTCACGAGCCCGCCGGTGACCTTGCTGCCGGGCGAGCCGGCCCTGTTCGCCGTGGGACCGGAGGAGGTGACCCGGCGGCGGATCAAGACGCTGCTCATCCCGGCGGACGGGACCGCGACATCGGCGGGCACTGAGTCCTGGTCCCTCCTGCCCGAAGGCGAGAGGCTGGTAGCCGACCGGCGCTACCTGCGGGTGGACGGCATCCCAGCCCTCGCGGCCACGTCGTTCGAGAAGATCGGCCTCCTGGCCCGCAAACGCTTCCGCCTCTTCCTGCTGGACCGGGACCGCTCGCGCAAGGGGACCGCCTCCGTCCTCTCCGTCGAGACCGACTGTCCGCTCTGGTTCCCGCTGGATACCTACGCCGCCGATGCGGACGGCGACGGCCACCAGGACCTCGTCCTCATCCATCCTGGGGGAATGCGGGGGCACGAGGTGATCGTCTCCGCCTACCGCGGCCTGGGAGGAGGGCGTTTCGATCCCAAGTCATGGAATTGGAAACTGAACGAAGAGGTCTGGGACTGGCTCTACGGTCCGGACCTGACGGGTGACGGCGCGCCGGACCTCGTCCTCTACGTCAAAGACCGCGTCTTCCTCTATCCCGGGGATCCCAAAGGCACGCGCCCCCTGCTCGGCCGCCCCGCCTGGTCCGCCACCGTGCCCGGCGCGCCAAAGAAGGAGGTTGAGGTTGAAGTCGGTGAGGCGCCCGAGTCCGACCGCCAGGACATCGGCCCCGACCGCGACCGCCTCCTGCTGGGCTTCGATCTCCCGGGAGGGGGGAGGACGGTGTTGGTCCAAGGATTCCAGAAGGACGGCAAGAGTGTGCTCACCGTCGTCTGGAAGCGGTAGGCCCTCCGTCCCATGTGGACCTGATATCCTGAGCCAAGGAGGACCCGGCGTGGAAGCTCGACACTACCAATTCGATCGCATCACGTTCGTCGTTCCCCTTGAGGAACCAGCCCTGCGGTGAACTTCCTGCTCAACATGAAACCTCTCCCGGCAGCTCGGCCGGCGTCTGGAAAGCGAGGGGCACGGCTGGCATCACGTCCGTGACCTGGGGCTCGCCCGGGCACAGGATCGGGAAATCCTGGCCCTGGCAAAGGCGAGTGGAGAGGTGGTCCTGACCCACGATCTTGATTACGGGCATCTGCTGGCGTTCTCGGGAGACGTCCGTCCCTCTGTCGCATTTTTCGTCGGCGGAACATCCAACCTTCGGCCCTGTTCGAGGTCATGAAACGGAACTGGCAGGAATGGGGCCCCGCTCTTGAGGCGGGTGCCCTGATCATCGTTGAAGACGCTGCGGCTCGGATTCGTCTTCTGCCGATCGGGAGGACATGACCTTCGTCAGGCGGCCTTCTCCCCACGGGTGGCGCGTGGACTGAGCGAACCCCAACGCCAAGCCGCGAGGAGTAGCCCCAGGGCCAGGACGGTGAAGAGGATCTTCTGATCCAACAGCCGGGCAAACTCCTGCTCGGGTCCGCCCGCGAAAGACGGGCTGGTCCACCAGATCATCTCCGAGAAGGCAAGGACGTAGAGTGCAACACCCGGCCACTCGCTGCCTCGCCGGAACGCCCAAGCTCCAGCAAGAAGCGCCAGGAAGCCGACGAACCAGAAGTACCGGAGCTCGCGAATTTCGTTCGACTTGCGTTCCCAATCGGTGATGGCCTCTCGCAGCTTCGCGACCTTCGGATCGGCATTTGCTGCGTATTCAGGATCATAGTCGGGATTCTCCTTCCGCCTTTGCACCGTGGTTGCGGATGCCTCCTGACGCGCTCTCTTGATCTCGATGGCGTACCGGCGTTCCAAGGACTCGAGCGACTCAGCGCCGCGAATCCTGGTGTCCAGGTCCTGCTCGTACCGATGGAGGACCGACTCGCGGTGCTCAACCCAATGAACGTAAACGTGCCGAGCAAGCTGGGCGGTACCAGCCAGCATCGTAAGGACGAAGATCAGGATTTTAGTGGCTCGCATATCAATCTTGCCTCCAGGGTCACTGACCCAATGCGGTCCCGCCA
>CAXTNS010000565.1:2038-4683 GCA_964245465.1 uncultured Thermoanaerobaculia bacterium | reverse complement strand
TCTTCCTTGTCGTTCTTGTCTTCCCTGTTCCTGGCGCGAAGCGCCTGCTCCTTTGCGGCGATCTCCTTCTCGCGGCGGTCGGCGGCGACCTCGGCCTTGGCGAGCCGATCACGGCGCTCCTCAAGCTTGGCTTGCTCGCGATCTTCTTCCCTCTTCTTCTCGGCCAGTCGAGCCTTTGCTTTTTCTTCCTTCTCCTCGCGAGCCTTCTCGGCAAGGGCGGTCCGTCTCTCCTCCTCACGCTCACGGGCCTTGCGCTGAGCCGCTTTTTCCCGCTCGGCCCGTTCCTTCTCCTCAGCTTGGCTCCGCGTCTCTTCTTCGGCTTGCC
The DNA here is from genome assembly GCA_964245465.1 of uncultured Thermoanaerobaculia bacterium. Classification (GTDB taxonomy): domain Bacteria; phylum Acidobacteriota; class Thermoanaerobaculia; order Multivoradales; family UBA5704; genus DATARR01. Next base: position 4,358 of record CAXTNS010000565.1, on the reverse strand, counting down.
GCCGTGCCGCCGCGATCCGGGTCTTCTCTTGTTCCTCCTCGCGAGATTTCCGCTCGGCGACCGATTCGCGCTCGGCCTTTTCCGCAGCGTCCTGCTTCAGGGCTTCTTCCTCGGACTGGCGCCGGGCTGCCGCGATCTGTGCAGCCTTCTCCCGCTCCTCATCCCGCTCCTGTTCGGTCAGCTTCTCCCGTCTCTCTTGCTCGGCCAGACGCTGCTGCTGGGCCGGGAAGCCGTTACGAGGTGGAGCCTCCCGGCCCGGGCAGTAGGACGCCGGGATCAGCCCTTCGACGAACAGCTCCCGGGGAGTGCTGTCGCTGGCGCACTCCGGCTTGACGACCAGACCGGTCGCGGGATCGACGGGCCGGCTGACCACCTCGGCAGGCCTCTGCCAGGCCCGCGGCTTCGGGCGGTTCTGATAGGCCCGTGCCATCACCCGTCCCCACAGAGGAGCCGCGAGGCGGCCGCCCGTGGCCCCTTCTTCCAGGATAGGCCGGTTCTGATCGAAACCGATCCAGACGCCGGCGGCCACCTCCGGCGTGTAGCCCACGAACCAGGCGTCAGTCGCCTCGTTGGTGGTGTCGGTCTTGCCAGCCGCGGGGACCTTGAGACCGCTCTGCTGCACCAGGTTGCCCGTGCCGCGCACGAGGGCCTCCGAGAGCACGTCCGTCACCAGGAACGCGATCGGGGGCTTGAGCACCGCGTGCCGCTCGGGCCGCGACCGCCAGAGGACCTTGCCGTCCTCATCCTCCACCCGCAGGATGAGACGGGGCTCCACGGCCGTGCCCAGGGTGGCGAACGCGGTATAGGCGGACGTCAGCTCCAGAGGCGAGACGGTGACCGATCCCAGCGCCAGCGAAGGCACCGGAGAGACCGGCTCCTCGATTCCCGCGTCCAAGGCGAGATCCGCGATCTCGTCGAGCCCCACGGCGCTCGCCAGCCGGACCGTGGCCACGTTCTTCGAGCGGACCAGCGCGTCGCGCATCGTGATCCGCCCCTCGTAGCGGTCCGTGAAGTTGCGCGGTTTCCAGATCTGGCCGTTCGGCAGCTTCACCTGCAGAGGCTGGTCGAGGAGGGGCTGGCTGAGCACCCAGCCCTGAGAAAGGGCTGCGGCATAGACGAAAGGCTTGAAGGCGCTCCCGGGCTGCCGCCGCGCTTGAGCAACCCGGTCGAACTGGGAATGGGAGTAGTCGCGTCCGCCCACCCACGCGAGCACGTCGCCGCTCCGGGCGTCGAGCATTACGAACGCGCCCTGGAGATAGGGGGTGCCGTCCTCCGGCGCCTCGGAGACCAGAGAGTAGCGCGGTCCCTCGAACAGGCCCATTTCGCCGTCTTCCACGCGCTTGAGCTGCCGGCGCAGCTCCTCCTCGGCCGCCCGCTGAACGGTGGAGTCGAGCGTGGTGACGATCCGCAGGGGCTGAGCGTAGAGAGCCGGGCCGAACCGCCCTTCGAGCTCGCGGCGGACCTGCTCCACGAAGTAGGGGGCGAGACCGGACTCCACCTGCTCCTGGCGGGGCGCCCCAAGGACACCCAGGGGGGACCGGCGAGCCACCTGGGCCAGGAGACGGGGGACCCGCCCCTGCTCCTGCATCAGGGCCAGCACCAGGTTCCGGCGCTCCAGGGCCTTCTCCGGATACCGGCGCGGATCGTAATGGCTGGGCGCCTTGGGCAAAGCCGCGAGCAGGGCCGCCTGCTCCAGCGACAGCTCCTTCGCCGGACGGTTGAAGTACTGGTGAGCCGCCGCCTCGATGCCCCGGGCGCGGTTGCCGAAGTAGATGTTGTTGAGATAGAGCTCGAGGATCTCCTCCTTCGAGTACCGCCGCTCGATCTCTTGGGCCACGCGGATCTCGATGAGTTTCCTCCGCGTCGTCTGCTCCTGGCCGGAGATCCGCTCCGGGAAGAGGTTCCGCGCGAGTTGCATGGAAATGGTGCTGAACCCCTGCGCGTACTCGCCCGAGCGGAGGTTGGCCAGGATCGCGCCGCCCACCCGGGGCCAGTCCACTCCCCCGTGCTCGTAGAAGCGCTTGTCCTCCACGGCGAGGAAGGCCTGGGCCACGTGCGACGGCAGCGAGGAAAGAGGCACGACGTCACGTTCGCTGGGGGCGAGGTCCGCGAATGCCTCACCACGGCGGTCGAGCAGGACCGGCGCGCCACCCGGCTGGTAGACGGCCAAGCTCTCGACGTTCGGGCAGCCGTCGAAGAAGCAGCGGGACCAGGAGAAGGAGAAAAAGAGCAGGACCGCGTAAGTCAGGGCGAGTAGAACCGCCAAAGGACGCCTCATGTCCTCCCAGCGCTCTTTCCAGGACTGATTCCAGCGCCATCG
>CAXTNS010000565.1:0-2028 GCA_964245465.1 uncultured Thermoanaerobaculia bacterium | reverse complement strand
GGCTGGCAAGAGCAAAGGCCCTGCCAGACCGTGGCCGCGGTCGCCAGGACCGCAGTAGTGTCCCTAGAGGTCTGTCAAGGCAGGATGGCCCTGCTGGCGTAGCGCCTCTGGGACCGCTGGCATCCCTGCCGGCCTGACAGACTCCGTTTTCTTGGTGAACGAGCCAACCGTTGACCGCTACAGGAAGCTCGCCGGTCGGAACGAACCGGCTTTTCACCGGAACGAAAGGCTCGCCGGTCGGAACGAGCCTTCCGCAGGGCTCCGCGCCCAGATCCTTCGCTACGCTCAGGATGGCGCGCGAGAGGACGGTATATCTATGAGGACGCTTCTAGTACTCGGGCGGCTGGGAGCTGCTGCGGACCACGATTTCTTCGAGCCGGGCCGCCGGCGGCAGCCGGAGGGCGAACCGCACCGTCTCGGCGACGGTCTGCGGCTGGAGGAACCACTCCTTGCCGGGGGCGCCTGGGGTCGAGCCGGCGAAGAAGGTGTCCGTGGCGCCCGGGCGCAGCTCCATCACCCGCAGCTCGGGGTTCTCCTGCTGGAGCGTACGCGAGAGCGCCCGCAGGGCGAACTTGGAAGCCGTGTAGGGGCCGCCCGTGGGGAAGGTCCGCGTCGAGACGTCCGAGGAGATCATGAAAACCTGCCCACGAGACTGCTTGAGCTGGGGCAGGAAGGCGGTCGTGACCGCCCACACCCCTTGGACGTTTACGCGGAACGTCTGCTCGATCTCTTCCGGCGAAAAATCTTCGAGCCGCTTGAAGATGCCGATGCCGGCGTTGTTGATCAGCGCGTCGAGCCGGCCGAAGCGGGAGAGGACGGCGGCGCGGAAGGCCGCCACGCTCCCCGGGTCCCCCACGTCGAGCGCATGGGCGAGGGCGGGGCTGGGCAGGCCCGCGGCCAGCCCCTCGATGGCTCCGAGATCCCGCGCTCCGAGCGCGACGGCGTATCCCTCCTCGGACAGAACCCGGGCGAAGACGGTCCCCAGGCCCCGAGAGGCTCCGGTGACGGCGGCGACTTTGACGTTCTCCATGTCATCCCTCTCCTATCTTTTTCCCCTGATCCTCCCACGCATTCCATCCCACCAGGCCCTCAGGCGTCCGGGCGGTCTGGGCGTGGCCTGCCCGAGCTCCTCCAGGGCCGCCTCCATGGGCACGCCGGGATCGTGGTACCGCTGGCGCAGGGCATGGAGATGGTCCATGACGAAGAGGTAGAGGTCGCTCTCCGTCCGTCCCGGAAACTCCTCCAGGACGCCGCTCCCGCGGATCACCTCGATCATCGGACGATAGACGTGGTCGCGCCAGGAGGCCACCTCCTCGTGCCACGGGACATCGCGCTCCTCCTCGGTCCCCTTGTAGTAGCCATGAACGCGGATGTGGTCGATCAGGCGCTCGTAGCCGTCCGGCACGGTGGCGCGGTAGTCGTCCGGCGTCCCGGCCTCCAGCCCCGTGGCTTCGAGGAAGGCGGCGAGGCCGCTCCGCAGCAGGACGTCCTCCAGAGACATGTCCGGCCCGAGCGGCACCGGCGTCAGGAATTCGTGACATGGGCCTCGATGGTAGGCGCTCCCAGGGACCGGGCCACGGAGACCCGGTGATGGCCGTCCACCACGAAGTAGACCTGAGCCACCTGGTAGAGCTCGACGGGCGGGAATCCCACAGGTCCCTCGGCGAGGTCGCGGAGGCGGTCCCAGCGGTCCCGCAGGGCCTCGTCCCGAGGAAAGAAGGCGCGGTTGAGCTCCCCCGGCCGGCCGAGAGTGCCCACGATCCAGTCGAGCGGCACCTGCCGGATCCCCCGGTCCACGAGGTGGCGCAATCCCAGCTCCCGGCGCACCGTCTCGAACGGCAGAAGGTCCGTGGGACGCCCCGCCAGGACGGCCAGCAGATCGGTGATCAACGCCGCGCGGCGCGCGGACTCGAACCCCGAGGACATGCTTCTACAATATCCTCATGAACGCCACGGCCCGCCGCCCCCCGACCCTCCTCCTGCTCGCCTCGCTGGCCCTCTCCTGCGCAGGCGCGCCTCCCCCGGTCC
>CAXTNS010000564.1:0-4685 GCA_964245465.1 uncultured Thermoanaerobaculia bacterium | reverse complement strand
CTGCGGCAGCGTCAAGCTCGCGGGGAGCGAGAGGCGGCGCATCCTGGCTTTGCGGCGCTCGTCCCCAGCAATTTGAGAGCAGGGCCGAGCATGATCCTCGCCATCGCGAATCAGAAGGGCGGCGTCGGCAAGACCACCACCGCCATCAACCTGGGCGCCGGTCTGGGCGCCCTCGAACGCCGCGTCCTGCTGGTCGACTGCGATCCGCAGGGGAACGCCACCCGCGGATTGGGCGTCAGGGCCGCGGAGCCGCACCTCTACCACGCCTTGGCCGGCGAGGTTTCCCTCGAGGAGGCGATCCGCCCGTCGGGCTTCCCCAACCTGGACCTCGTCCCCTCCCAACGCGACCTCGTGGGCCTGGAGGTCGAGCTCGTGGGAGAGCCCGGCTGGGAGCAGCGGATGAAGAGCGTCCTGGCTCAAGTTGACGATCGCTATGACACCATCCTCCTCGACTGTCCGCCGTCGCTGGGCCATCTTACGGTGAACGCGCTCACAGCCGCGGACGGCGTCCTGGTCCCCCTCCAGTGCGAGTACTTCGCCCTCGAAGGGATCAGCGAGCTCGTCTCGACCATCCAGCGCATCCAGGGCGGCCTGAACCCGCGACTCGCTATCGCCGGCATCCTCCTTACCATGTACGACGACCGCACCAACCTGTCGAAGGACGTGGCTGAAGAGATCCGCTCGCATTTCGCCGGGAAGGTCTACGACACCGTGGTCCCGCGCAACATCCGCTTGGCGGAGGCGCCGAGCCACGGCCTGCCCATCTTCCAGTACGACATCAAATCCCGCGGCGCCGAGGCCTATCTGGCGCTCGCGCGCGAGCTCCTCCGGAGGGCGGCTTGAACCCGAAGAAACGCGGCCTGGGGCGCGGTCTCGACGCGCTGATCGAAAAGGTCGAAGAGAAGAAGCCCGAGGAGCCGGTCCGCACACTCCCCATCGACCGGCTGCGCCCCAACCGCTTTCAGCCGCGCACGCACTTCGACGACGCGGCCATCGCCGAGCTGGCGGAGTCGATCCGCGCCCAGGGCATCATCCAGCCCCTGGTGGTCGCTCCCGAGGGGGAGGGCTGGGCCATCATCGCCGGCGAGCGCCGCTGGCGGGCGGCCCGGCGGGCCGGCCTCGAAGCCGTGCCGGTGGTCATCCGGCAGGTGGCCGACGACCGCGAGCTGCTGGAGCTGGCCCTGGTCGAGAACCTCCAGCGGAGCGACCTGAACCCCGTCGAAGAAGCCGAGGCCTACTCCGCGCTCCAGGAGAAGTTCGGCCTCTCGCAAGAGGAGGTGGCCGCCCGCGTGGGCAAGGCGCGCACCACGGTGACCAACGCGCTGCGGCTCCTGCGCCTGCCCGACGAGGTGCTGGACCTCCTGCGCGAGGGCCGGCTCACCGCCGGTCAGGCCCGGCCGCTCCTGGCGCTCGCCGATCACGACGCGCAGATCACTCTGGCGGACCGCGCCGTGCGCGAGGGGCTCTCGGCCCGGGACCTGGAGCGGCTCGCCGCGGGACCCCAGGAGGCACCGCGACCTGAACGGTTTCCGGGACAGCGGCTGCCATCTGGAGGGTGAGCTCCGTTTCGAGGCCTCGTTCCGCGTGGACGGCAAGCTCACGGGCGTCGTGCGCTCCGAAGGCGACCTGATCGTGGGTGAATCGGGTGAGGTCGAGGGCGAGCTCTACGTCGGGCAGGTCTTCGTCTCTGGCACCGTCCGCGGCACCATCCATGCTTCCCGGAAGATACAAATTGCTCCAAACGGGAAAGTTTTCGCGGAACTGGATACGCCGTCGCTCGTCATCGAAGACGGGGCTACCTTCGAGGGCCACTGCGCGATGAGTCGCGACGGCGCCCGAGCCGCCGCGGCCGGCCCGAAGCGGGTCGCGGCTCAGAAGGCCTGACCGGTCCGCCGGGCTCGCGCCAGCCCCTCGTAGGATGGGAAGAACGTCACGGGGTTCCGCGCCAGGAATCCCTTGTCGAAGGCGGCCGTGAGCACCTGGCCGTCCTGGTCCCGCGCCACGGGGAAGCCCAGCCCGTAGAGCAGCGTGGGGGCGAGGTCCACGATCCGCGCGCCGGTCAGGAGCTCGCCGGGACGGACGCCTTCTCCGTAGAGGAGGAGGGCGCCGTCGGGGGCGTCGAGGAACTCCCCTCCCAGAGCCGTGCCGGGAGCCATCTGACCCCACAGCCGCCGCCATCCTCCTTGGGGGTCCACGCCGTACGCGGAGACCACGGCCAGCAGGCGCGGTCCTTCCTCCCGAGCCCAGATCTCGGCCAGCAGGGCGTCGAGAACGGTGTAGTAGGCGGTCAGCCGCTCGGCTGCGGTGCGAGCCGTGCCGCCGCGGTGCTCGCCTTCGAACTGTACGGCGGAAAAACCCCCGAACGTGCGGCGCGAGACCTCCCGAAGCCCTGGAAGCAGGACGAAGACCGCCTGGGTCCGGCGGTTCTGAGCGGAGAGGGACAGAGTCAGCGACTCGCGCCGGAGATCGGCCTCGAGGGCGTCCAAAAGCCATTGAGGGGTATTTTCCGGGGTGTGGAGTCCTGAGCGGCTCAGGAGCTTCGGATCGATCTCCTTGGAGTCCGGTGCCCGTCTGAAGGAGTGGTCCCCCAGGGCAAAGACGTTCTCGCCGGATTTCGGTGCCATCTCGGGCCATGCCACCACGCCGGCCGGAACGCCGAGCCGCGGCAGGATTTCCCAGATTGCCAGCGCCTGCCGGGAGGGTTGCGGCGGCAGGAGCCTGCCTCCCAGGAGGCCCCAGCGCCGGAAGGAGATGCCGGTGGGGAGCAGGCGCAGCTCAGCCCCCGGCGCGAGGAAGCCCGCCGGGTAGGGACGCCGGCCCATGACGCCGTGCTTGAAGGGGTATTTGCCAGTCGCTAGGGCCGTCCAGACGGCGTCGCGCCGAGTTGGCGACAGCGTTTCGAGCCGGCCGTAGGCGCCGCCCTGGAGGAGGGTCGAGAAGAAGGGGAGCTTGCCCTGTCCGGCGAGGGGCAGGATGGCGTCGAGCGTCGCTGAGTCGAGGCCGACCACCCACAGCTTGGGCCTCTGGCCGGCCTCGACCGCTGCCGGGCGGGGCGAGGGTGTCCGCGGAGGCCGGAACGCCTCGCGCCGGTCGACCATGGCATAGATCGAGAGGATCGCGAGAGTCCCATAGGCGAGCCGGCTGCGGATGCCGTAGAGCCGGCGTTGCAGCGAGTGCAGCAGGGCCGTGTAGAAGGAGATGAGGGCGCCGAGCGTGAGCCAGAGGGCCGTCTTGATCAGGCGCTCGTTGATGCCGGGCGGGAGAAACCAGGCGTAGTAGGAGGCGTCGGTCCAGTCGAGCAGGGCGGAGAGGGCCAGCGCGGCGGTCAGGGCCCAGGGGAGGATCCGGCGGGCGCGCCGCGGCCGGCCCCAGGTGAACGGCAGGTGCAGGAGGAGGCTCACCAGGCCCGCCAGCGCGCCGTAGATCGCGATCCCCCGCAGCACGGGGCTGGGGGTGAAGGGGAGTCCCGGGTTCAGGAAGAAGATCAGGCCGGCGAGGTGGACACCCGTCAGTGCCCCGGGGGCGAAGCCGCCCCCGAGGACCGCGAGCCAGCCCCGCGTCAGACGATGAAGATCGGCCGGTCCAGCTTCTGGTGGAAGTTCCACTGGTAGGTGTAGCCGGGGAACTCCACCGGGATCGTGTACTCGGATGTTCTCTTTCGTGAGAGGGATCTGGAGCTGGGCGGCGCGCTCGAGGATCCGCTTCTTGAGTCCGTCAGGTGGTACCTGCGCCGCCGAGAACTTGGCGAGCTCATCCATGTAGTCGTAGAGCTCCGTGCTCTGCAGCTTCACCGGTATCGCTTTCCAGGCGATCAGGACCGCGAGGCCGAGAGCGAGCAGCCAAAGAATACACCCGAGATTCCCCTCGCCCCGTTCGGATCTGCGTGGCATGACACAACCCTCCGTCCAGAAATGTTGGGGGTAGTCTACCGCACGATCCGGAAGGTTCGATCCCACCGCGTCCGCGTGAAGAAGTTGAGGGCCACCCGGCCGATCTGCCGCACGCGGTCCCCGTAGCCCGGGGCTTCGAGATAGACCTCGTCGCTCTCGAACGACCAGTACACCAGGAAGGCCCGGCCCTTCAGGTAGCTCTCGGGCACCGGCCCCCAGTAGCGCGAGTCGTTGGAGTTGTCACGGTTGTCGCCCATGCAGAAGTAGCTGCCGGGCGGCACCGTCTTGGGGCCGAAGTTGTCGCGCACGCGCCGGGGGTGGAAGGTGAGGTCCCCGGGATAGGTCTCCGAGTCGGCGTAGTAGGTGACCGCCTCGTCGTGGACGAGCTGGCCGTTGATGTAGAGGTCCTTGTCGATGATCTTCAGCGTGTCGCCCGGCAGCCCCATGCAACGCTTGATGAAGTCGCGGCTGGCGTCCTCGGGGTACTTGAAGACCACGACGTCGCCGCGGTGCACCTTGCGGACCGGCAGCAGCATCTCCTCGAGAGGCAAGATCGTCGGTCCGTAGATGAACTTGTTGACCAGGATGTGGTCGCCGATCAGCAGGTTCTTCTCCATGGAGCCGGAGGGGATCTTGAACGCCTGCACCACCCACGTGCGGGCGAAGGTCGCGAAGACGACCGCAATCAGCAGGGCCTCCAGGTACTCCCGGAGCAGCGATTTCTCGGCGTGCATGGGAACGGCTGCTTAGCGGATGAGGCTGAAGGTCCTCTCCCAGCGGGTCCTGGAGAAGAAC
>CAXTNS010000563.1:4302-4690 GCA_964245465.1 uncultured Thermoanaerobaculia bacterium | reverse complement strand
ATCCAGGTCAGCGTTTGCGGCAACGGCGGCAGGGTTACCACGCTGCCATCCTTGAATAAGACAACCGTCGTCTGCAAGGCCGCCAGTTGATCGGCATCAGGGGGATTGAACCGCCTCATTGAATCTACCCAGTTCTTCGATCAACTCCTCAACCACACGAGTGCATAATCGTGGCTGTTGATGCTCCAGGTAGTCCGGATGTGAGCCAGCAACAGGGGTTCCAGGCGAGTGGGAGAGTGCTAGGATAGAGAAATCACCATTGGGGGCAGGACGTTCGTGCGCCGTTATCGTGGGAGGGTTCGAAGATGTTGAAACGTATGGTGCTGGCAGCCTCGGTTGTCTTGCTCCTGCTGATGGTCCCGCTGGTCGGCTTTCTCGTGAGCCGGAC
>CAXTNS010000563.1:1561-4292 GCA_964245465.1 uncultured Thermoanaerobaculia bacterium | reverse complement strand
CACTGAAGGTGAGCTGGAGGTGAGTCATGGGACGTTTCGTGATCGTTGCGTACGCGCCAAAAGCCGGCATGGAGCAGCAGCTCCTGGCGGCGGTCCGAAAGCATATACAGGTTCTTCAGACCGAGGAACTGGTGACGGACAGGCCTGCTTACGTGATGCGCGCCGTGGATGGGACCATTGTCGAGGTGTTCGAGTGGCGCTCGGCCGAGGCCGTTCACCAGGCCCATGGCAATCCGGCTGTCCAGGCGCTCTGGGCAGAGTTCGGTGCCGCGTGTGACTACGTGCCGCTCAGCAAGCTGGCGGAGACGCATCAGATGTTTGCCGAGTTTGACGCGGTTCCGTTGTAGAGAAGCTTTTCTTCAGTTTCCCAGGAGGTGTAACGATGCCTGTCGATCACGATCTGTTCACCAGGATCTATGACGCGTTCAATGCCCGCGACGTCGACGCCGTCTTGGCGGTGATGCATCCGGAGGTCGACTGGCCGAACGGTTGGGAGGGCGGGCGTGTCCATGGCCACGAGGGCGTCCGGGAGTACTGGACGCGCCAGTGGGCGGCGATCGATCCTCGCGTGGAGCCGGTCGGGTTCGATACGGATGAAGCGGGGCGCACGATCGTTACGGTTCATCAGGTGGTGCGCGACCTGGAAGGAAACCTCATCGCGGAAGGCGTGGTGGAGCACGTCTACCGGATGGAGGACAGGTTGATTCGGAGCATGGAGATCCGGGAGGCTCATGAAGGGGTATAATCAATAGCTCACACGGGTTGGTGTTTCGGGAGCTGGCTATGAAACATCTCGTCCGGGTTCCAAGTCTCGCGATCCTCCTTGCGGTCGTCCTGGCCACCGCCGGGTTTGGGCAGGTCCTTCCGGTTTCTCTCGGTGTAAACCGGGAGGCGAGGGACTTGCCCGCAGGTTCCCGGCGGAGCGTGGTCGTCCTCCCCAACGGTGGCTTTGCCACGACGTGGAGCCGGTCGTTGGACTTGCATTCCAGTGACGTGTACCTGCAGTTCGTTCGCGCGGACGGGACCCTGGTTTTCAAAAGCCCGGGCCGCGCCGTGGCGTCGTCGCCGGCTTTGGAGTGGAGTGCTCTCCTGGTCGCTCATGCCCGGGAGGGAGCTCTCGTGGCATGGGCGCGGATCGATCCCAGGCGGGCGAGATACATCCAGTTGATCCTCCAATGGATCGACGGTCACGGGCATCCCCGCTGGGGAGCGGGAGTGGCCGCGGAGCCCTCTGCCCGCGGGGAATTCCAGGGGCGCCCCGCCCTGCTGGCGAGCCCTGACGGGGGTGCGTTCATCTGTTTCGTTCATACGACCTATCCAGGGACGATCATCAACGACATTGATTGCCAGCGGTTCAGCCCCAAAGGCGAGCGGTTGTGGGGAAAGTACGGTGTTCGGGTCTTTTCCGTGGAAGGGGACACGGAGGCGCCTCATTTGGTGGCGGACGGCGCCGGGGGACTGCTCGTCTTCTGGCGCGCCGGTGCAAGGGCCGGCGGGAGGGACCCATCAGGTTCCATCCGCAGACAGCGGCTCGGACCCGACGGGCGCCCTTTCTGGGGCGGGGGCGTCGAGGGCCGGATCTTCCACCCGACACGGAGGGCCGCCAGCGCCTACCCGCACGATATTGGAGTGATCCCCGACGGCAGCGGCGGAGCGTTGGTGGCGTTCGACGACCTGGCCCGAGACGAGGACAACGGCGATCTCGATGTGACCGTTCTGCGGGTCAGCGGTGCGGGCGAGAAGCTTTGGGGGGACGGGATTGCAGCGGTTGCGGGTCCTGAATCTCAGAGCCTGGACGCGCTGGTCCCCGGCCCGGACGGCGGTTTCTTCGTGGGAGCCTATTCTCCGCCCATAAGGCAAGTGGAGTTCCACCGTTTTACCGCGGATGGGACCGCTCTCTGGCCCGCGGACGGCGTACCGCTCGTCGATCCCGCTGCCGCTTCCCCGGGAGAGGTGAACTGGGAGACCGCCGCCTCGTTCAGTGGGAACGAGCTGCGCGTCGCATGGGAGCACATTGGCAATTCGGCCTCAGGGGACATTCGTTTCGGCATCCTGGACCTCGCCGGAAACCGGCTCATCGGACCCGCCGGAGCTACGCTCACGGAACAGCCGGGCCTCAACAAACTCACCGGCCTCGCCTTCGACCCCGAGAGCGGCGCTTCCTTCGTGAGCTGGCAGCACCTCAGGCCGGCCGGCGGCTCGGAGATCCTGGGGGCTATCTATGCCTCCCAGTGAAGCTCCATCTCGCCGATACGGACGCGCTTCGGAGCTGGATCCTCGCGAAGTACCGGAGTTGGTGATGATCGCGGATCCGCGTTGCCATCCCCTCATCGATCTGAACCTCGGGCAGGTCCGGGCCATGCTCTCGCCGATCCTCATCGCCTCCACTTGAGCGGCTCGCCGGTCTCCCCGGCCGCGAGGATGCGCGGGTCGGGTGTCAATCCGAAGCCGTCCGCCATGCGGGGGAAGTAGTTGAAGATGCTGATGAGGTGGGCCACCTCCAGCAATCCCTGATCGTCGAAGCCCTGGTCGCGCAGGGGCTGCCAGTCTTCGGCGGTCATGGCCGTGGGCGTTACGGTCAGTTTTTCGGCCACGGTGCAGAGGGCGCGCTGGCGCGGAGTCAGGTCCGGCAGCTCGCGCCAGCGATGCTGCTTGATGGCCCCGACCAGCCTGGGGTCTCCTGCTTCGGCACGCAGAAACTCTGCGTGAGAGTGCGTTCAGAACTCGCAGG
>CAXTNS010000563.1:0-1551 GCA_964245465.1 uncultured Thermoanaerobaculia bacterium | reverse complement strand
GCAGGACTGGGCCGCGGAAGCCACGGCGGCCACCATCTCCCTTTCGGCGCGGGCGAGGGCTCCGGGCGCGAACATGACCTCGTAGAAGAAGTCCCGCATGGCCGGGCCGAGGCGCGGATGGGCGGCCAGCAGCCGGCCCATGCCGGAGATGAAGCCGAAGTCGTAACCGGGTTTGCCGCCGGTCGCCGGCCGCGCCCGGAGCTCTTCCTCGGTGGGCAGGGTGATGAAGGCGTTCTCCTGGGGATCGGACATGATGTTCTCTCCTTGAGCTCACTCGACTTTCGATTCATGGTCCGCCCAGACCAGGCCGGACATGACCTTGGGCAGGAAGCGGGTGGACTTGGGCGGCAGCATCTCGCCATCCGCGATGGCGTCGGCGAAGGCGGCGGGCTGCATGGGCGGCAGCCAGAGGCCGGTACCGAGCTCGCCCGCGGCGACCTGGCTCCAGAGCTCGTCCGGGTTGGAGCGGTAGACCACGGTGCCGTCCGTCGAGGCCTCGGGCGGCAGGCCGAGGGCGGGGAGGAGGGCGTCCTGGAAGAGCCCCACGGACAGCTTGGGCGCGGTGTCTGAGGGGGTAAGGTGCCAGACCTCCGGATCCTGGCCGTGGACCCAGACGCCGAGGGCGGGCTGGGGCGCGGCGGCCACGGCGGCGGCGAAGTCCCAGCCGCCCTAACCCTCTAATTTCTCGGGGGCCGTGGCCACGCCGGCCAGCCTCGCGAGGTCGATGGGCTCCTTGAAGGCGCGGTGGATGGGATCGATGGTCAGGGCCGGCGAGTCGAGGCTGGTGACGACGGCGAGCTTGGCGCCGGCGGCCGTGCCCGGCTGGGCGCCATGTTCGCGGGCGAAGCGCTGGCCCACCTTGTAGCGGTGGTGGCCGTCGGCGATGGCCGAGGGCACGTCGAGCGCCTGCTTGTAGAGGGCGATGCGGGCGGGAGCGGCGATCCGGTAGAGCACGTGGAAGTGGCCGTCCGCGTCGCGATGGCGCACGAGAGGTTGAGCCCCTTGCAGGTCCTCGCGCAGCAGGGCGTCGAGCCGGCCCTGGTCCTCGGAGAGGAGGAGGACAGGCTCCAGATCCACCCGCGTGGCATCGAGGAGCGCCGTGCGGTCGGCCAGAGGCTTGTCCAGCGTATGCTCGTGGGGACGGATGACGGTCGCGTCCTCGTAGCCCACGAGCCCGAGGAGGCCCAGCCGCTCGCCGCCGTCGGCGAGCTCGATGACGTAGGGGTAGAGGGCCGGCCGGGGATCGCGCTCGACGATTCCCTCCTGGATCCACCGGTGGTGGAGGGCCGCGGCGAAGCGGTAGGGATCGCCGCCTTCGGGGGCCAGCGGCTTGGTCAGGTGCACGAACTGGTGGGGGGACTGCGCGTGGAAGCGGTCCCGCAGCGAGTCGTTGATCTGGTCGTACGGCGGCGCGGCGAGCTCGCCCGCGTCACCGGCGTTGGTTGAATAGTGAAGCCCTTCGAAGGCAAACAGGCGCATGGGGTGTCTCCTCCCGTCCTCCAGGTCCGGGCGTATTGTACCCACCCGCGCCCTGCCCGGCACCGCCCGGTA
>CAXTNS010000562.1:4217-4693 GCA_964245465.1 uncultured Thermoanaerobaculia bacterium | reverse complement strand
CTGAAAAGGGACGGCGGCCTCCGAGTCCAAGGACGCCGCCATCCCGCCCCCTCCCTGGGAGCGCCGGCATCCCTGCCGGCCGACTTACTCCGCTTTGGGGTAGGCGAACCAAGCCGCCAGCTCTCAAAGCAATGCGCCGCCCTCCGTCACCAGGGATTGAAATCCCTGGCTACCGACGGTGGTCCCTGGCGGGACCGCATTTGCGACCCGTAAGGGTCACCGTCGGTAGCCCTGAACTTGAATCCAAGGCGGAAGGGGCCGTCTCTGGGTCGGAGGCCCAACCATGCAATAAACTTCCGTCACAATGACATCCAGCGAGGCTCCACCCTTCCTGAATGCCCTGGGCAAGTTCTTGGGAGGAAACGAGGTCGCCGGTTCCAGGGCGCGGCTGCGGAGCACCCTGCTAGCGTTCCGGGAAGGGGCGACCATCCTGGCAGGCGAAATCCACCAGGATCTCCCCAAGTTCACGGTCCACG
>CAXTNS010000562.1:768-4207 GCA_964245465.1 uncultured Thermoanaerobaculia bacterium | reverse complement strand
CCTTCTGGGAGATGACGGAGCTGATTGCCGGACTGGACTACATGCCTGTGTGGAATAGATTGATGCAATCGAAGTCATGGGCTTATTTGTAATCCTGTCAGCTTGGCCGATACTCTCAGGCGAAGACCTCTCTTCAGAAATTTTGCAGAAGGAGCGCTATTCTTGAAATAGCTGCAAGTTAGTAGTGCATTCAGGGAGATCAGAACAATGTCTAAAGCAAGAAGTTTGACTGTCTACCTCATCAAGAGAAATGAATCTGATCCACAACGGCTTATCAAACCCGATCCCGACGTAAAAAGATATCCCATTTTATCACCTTCAGGCACTGCCTGGGCTCTTTTTGTCCAGAGGGCACGTCCAAAGCCTCCACGATGGGCAGACTTTTTCGTTCCGCAGATCAGCCCCGATGAATTCGGCCTAGTGGGTTCGGCGTCAGCGGTTCTCCTTGTTCCAGGAGACGGCCTATGGTGGGCTTTGACATTTGGTCAAGGGCGACATCTTCTTCACGATGGTCTTTATGTGGAAGGGTTCGGCTTACGTGTGGCACTGAACAGCTTGGGAAACGATAACTTAAAAAGCCTCGACACAGAGACATTTGATATGATTGCTGGACACTCCAGACTTCAAGCAAGCAGAGAAGTCGGAACAGAAGAGTTTGGCCTCGACATCGAGCGCGACCTTCTATGGGCAGTAACTGGAAGCCCCAGAGATCCTGCCTTGGGCCAACAGCTAACGGGCAGAGACGCTCTTGTAGTTTCGGCCCATATTGATCTCGATGGGCTAGAGACATTTCTACCACGCCTCTACCCTGCCTTTATGGACAAACGTTATCAAGATAAATTTTCTTGGATTGATAATATCTGTGAGGCGGACGAGGAGGAGCACCAACTCTTAGATATGGAGCTTCTTGACCGCCTCAGGGAAAGGAACTTCGAGCAGACTTGGCTCGCTCCGCCCGAAGTCCTTGAATGGTCTGCGGTCCGCTACTTCTCATATTCAGAGGCCTACCGGTCTGCAGAGAGATTTGACGTAGATTGGGTTTCTTTTTTTGAAGAAAAAGTTGCCGAACCGGCAGATTTGTCAGTGGACTTCTTGAGGAACCGATACATCTTCTGTGTAGGTGATGACGGGATTACTCTCAAGAAGTGGCCTTTATACCGATGCGTCTATGCGGAAATTGATCAGCCTGACAACTCCTACTTCTTGAGTGGAGGAAAATGGTACCGCATTGCTAAGTCATTCGTGGATCAGGTAAAAGAATCTATTAAAAAGATTCCGGTCTTGGAGGGTATCTACCAGACTATGCCGACAAGACAGAAGATGATTACAATATACGCGTAGGAGCTAACGAAGCTGGCTTTCATCTAATGCATAAAGTGCTTGTGCCATATGGAGGAGGCAAGAGCAGCATAGAGTTCTGTGACCTTCTTGGAGCAAATGGCGACATTGTCCATGTGAAGCGCTATTCAGGATCGAGAGATCTAAGCCATCTATTCGCACAAGGATTGAACTCAGGACAGCTGTTTCAAATTGATGAAGGCTTCAGGCGTGCAGTCGATCCCCATCTTCCGGAGGGATTTCGTGGCCGGTTCATCGCAAACCGTCCTGCAGCACAAGAATTGCGCGTTGTCTTAGCAATTGTCAGCAAATCGCTTAAGCCCTTGAATCTGCCGTTCTTTGCCAAGCTGTCTCTCCGTCATGCCGTACAGCGACTTGAGATTTTCGGATACAGAGTAGCTCTTGCAAAAATTGAGACTGACCAGCAGTATGCAAAAATTAAGCACTATGAAAAACGACAGAAGAAGCCAAAGAAGGCTCGGCGTACGTAGCGTCTTGGATTCAAGGCATACCCTTGCTCTCTACAGGCGAAGCTCAAGGCGCTGAAGGTCTATAAGAGCACCGGTCCGCAGCAGGTAATCCAACCCGAGGATGCCCTCAGCGGGAAAACCGTAATCCATGGCTCCCACTTCGATCTCGAAATCGGGGAGCTTCATATCGCCCACGGCAAGGAGGTCCAGGCGCTTGGTGAACGCATACTCGGTTCCACCCACGCCCCGAAGACGGTGGAGGGCGTCGGAAGGCTCAGGCACGACACCAATGTCAAGCAGCCGATCAGCGGCAAAGATCGTACTCGACGAGCCAGTATCGAGAATCGTGTTGCCGAGATGGAGGCTCCTCCCTCGGAAGGCCAGGACTGCCTCCACATAGGCCAGACCATGCTCCAGCCTGATCTTCATCCGGCGGTGCGGAGGCCCAACAAGGAATGTTCGGTGATTTCCAGCTCTTCGCGATCACTATGGATCACATAAAGCTCTCGCATCGGAGCGTCGCGGTGGAGTTTCAGATAGGCGCGGAGAGCTGTCTCGCCGTCTGCAAAGACATCAACGACAGCCAACTCGTCCAGGAGCCGTTTTCCCGCCTTCGAATGAGCCAACAGCGCTTCGACCAGGAGCCACTGGTGAGGATAGTGCCGGCGGATGTCAGTCCAGGTCATGTAAGGCCTCCACGCTCCAAGGGTCGTCTCCGAAGCTACGCCGCTGTGCCGGCCCATGGCTTGATCTTGTCGAGCGCGTCGGCGAGAGCCTCTTCCGCCACTTCCGTGTCGTAGGCTGCCTGGGCGCGCAACCAGTAAACATTGGACAGGCCGAAGAACCGGCACAGGCGCAGATCCGTATCGGCTGTGACAGCACGTTTGCCGGCCACGATCTCGCCAATCCGCTGAGGGGGCACGCCGATCTCTTTGGCAAGGCGATACTGCGAGATCCCCATCGGGCGGAGAAATTCCTGAAGAAGCAACTTCACGGGCTGGAGCTTTACTAACATAGATCAACGATCCACCCGGTCCTCGTCAAGCTCCTGGAGCGGTTCCCTGAGAGGGACGACGGGCAGCCGGAGTGGAAGGTCGTCGGAAACTATCTCGGCTGGAGTGATCCAACTCTTCCGAACTGCCTACGCAAGGGCGGGATTGTCTACCAAGGGATCTCGTCGTTCGATACGCCGCAAGCGCTCGATCATCTCCTCCGCGGAGGTGGTCTCGCCACGGTCAGCTTCTGCGATGGACTCCAAGAGCTCGGCTTCGAGCTCTGGTGGTACTTCGAAGGTTTCGTCTGCTTCACGGACCAGGATGGTCACCCTTGTGCCCTCGGGCAGAGATTCTCCCTCTACGACGACTTTTCCATCCACGACGGTACCGGTGGCGAGTTGCATGAATCGATTATACACCCGGATGGGGCTCTACATCACCCGGCAGTCCGCTGACCCTCACGCCGTCAGCCCTTCTGCCCCACCTCGGGTAACACACTCATGCCGTTCCGAGCTGACCGGCCACGACGAAAATCTGCCCTTCCCCCAGCTCTTCGATCCGCCCCACGATCGCTGCGGCGTGCACTCCGGCCGATCGCAGAGCGCCGATCAATTCTTCCGCCTGGCGCTCCGGGAC
>CAXTNS010000562.1:0-758 GCA_964245465.1 uncultured Thermoanaerobaculia bacterium | reverse complement strand
TCCGGGACGGCGGCGAGCAGGCCGCCTGAGGTCTGGGCGTCGCTGAGCAGGAGTTGCTCTTCCTTGGCGATCTCTGGGTCGAAGGTGACCCAGTCCAACAGGAACTTCCAGTTGGCATGGGTGCCGCCGGGGGCGATGCCGGCGTGGACATACTCTCGCGCCGCCGCCAGGGCCGGAACGCTCCCGGCCCAGACGCGGGCGGTAACCCCGCTGGCCGCGGTCATGTTCCTCAAATGTCCGAGGAGGCCGAAGCCGGTGACGTCGGTCAGGGCGTGGACCTCGAAGCCGGTGAAGACCTCGGCGGCGGCACGGTTGAGCGTGGTCATCAGGGTGAGCGCCTCGGCGATGGCGCCGAGCCGGTCCTCACCATTTTTCGCCGCGGTGGTAATCACCCCCAACCCGATGGGTTTGGTCAGGATCAGGACGTCTCCGGGCCGTGCACCGGCGTTGGTCAGCACCCGGTCCGGATGGACGGTACCGGTCACGGCGAGTCCGAAGATGGGTTCCTCGGATTTGATGGTGTGACCGCCGACGATCGAGATGCCGGCTTCCGCTGCCTTGTCCGCCGCCCCGCGCAGGATCTCCGCCAGGACCTCGACCGGCAGTCTGGCATCGGGGAAGCCGACCAGGCTCAGCGCGGCAACCGGCCGGCCGCCCATGGCGTAGACGTCGCTCAGAGCGTTGGCCGCGGCCACCGCCCCGAAGTCGTAAGGCCCGTCGACGATCGGAGTGAAGAAATCGGTCGTCAGGACCAGTGC
>CAXTNS010000561.1:0-4700 GCA_964245465.1 uncultured Thermoanaerobaculia bacterium | reverse complement strand
TTTCCGAATTGAGAGCTGTCTTTCGCGGCGGCAGGGAGAGGAGTGGAAATTCAGGCGTGTCACAGTTATTGGGGGGTTTGCCACCTCGGGAGGCGCCGGCCGCGGAGTTTCCGGCGGTGGAGCTCTGGTGGGCGCCGGACCGTGGGGAGGTCCCATCCCTGCCTCTCTGCATCGAGACCTGGAAATCCCAATTTTTCAATTTCTATGACCTGGATGTGTTACTTGACGACATGGCCGAGCGCACGGCGGGCCCCTTCGCCCTCCTCCTGGTGGGAGAAGAAGAGCGCCTGCCCGGCTTCGCCCGCGAGGTCCTTACCCGCCATCAGCGCCTGATGGATCGGCGCAACGCGGCCTCCCGGCGTGGCCTCTTCGACCGGGTCCTGGCCGAGCACCGGGCCTTGCACGACTTGGCAAAGCCCTTGGTCCGCGCCGACTACAACCATGCTTTGGATACCTGGCAGTGGGCGCTCCGTCTGGAGCCGGAAGCGGATCTCGCGGTGCAGCTCGCGGCCCTCTTCCACGACGTCGAGCGCCTGGTCTCGGAGGCGGACGTACGGATCGAGCATCACGCCGCCAACTATCAGGACTTCAAGGACCACCATGCCCTCAAGGGGGCCTGGATGGCCGACCAGACGCTCGCCCGCGCCGGCGTGGACGAGCGGACCCGCCGGCGGACGGCCCGGCTGATCGTCGAGCACGAGAGGCCGCCGGCCCCGGACGATCCCGAAGCGTGCGAGATCGCGCTGCTGAACGACGCGGACGCGCTCTCTTTCTTCTCGCTGAACAGCGTGGGCTATCTCGACTACTACGGCCCGGAACAGACCCGCCGCAAGGTGGCCTATACACTCCGGCGTCTGCAGCCGGGATCGCTCCGGTACCTGGACGGCATGCGCCTGCGTCCCCAGGTGGCGGAGGCTCTGGAGAAGGCCGTGGCATGAAGCTGGTGATCTTCGGGCTGACCCTCAGCTCCTCCTGGGGCAACGGTCACGCCACCCTGTGGCGCGGGCTCTGCCGGGCCCTGGCGCGCCAGGGCCACCGCGTCGTCTTCTTCGAACGAGACGTGCCCTACTACGCGCTCCACCGGGATCTGGCGGAGCTGCCCGGCACGGACCTGCGCCTGTACACGAGCTGGGAGGAGGTCCTGCCCGAGGCCCGGCGGGAGACCGCGGACGCGGACGCCGCCCTGGTGACCTCCTACTGCCCGGACGGCGTCGCGGCCTCGGACCTCGTGCTGTCGGCGTCCGGTCCCCTCTCCGTCTTCTACGATCTCGACACTCCGGTCACCCTGGAGCGGCTGCGGAGCGGCGAAGAGGTCCTTTACCTCCCTCCCCAGGGCCTCGGCGGCTTCGACCTGGTGCTCTCCTATACCGGCGGCCAGGCCCTGACGGAGCTTCAGGAACGGCTCGGGGCCCGGCGGGTCGCTCCCCTCTACGGCAGCGTGGACCCGGAGACGCACTGCCCCGCGGACCCCGTGCCGGCCTTCCAGGGCGACTTTTCCTACCTGGGCACCTACGCCGCCGACCGCCAGGAGGCCCTGGAGCGGCTGTTCCTGGAGCCGGCCCGGCGGCTGCCCGGCAAGCGCTTCGTCCTCGGCGGCGCCCAATATCCGGTCGATTTCCCCTGGGCAGAGAACGTCTTCTTCGTCCGCCACCTGCCGCCGGCGGACCACCCGGCCTTCTTCGCCTCCTCTCCCCTGACGCTCAACGTCACCCGGGCGGCCATGGCGAACATGGGCTACTGCCCCTCGGGGCGCCTCTTCGAAGCGGCCGCCTGCGGCACGGCCGTGCTCTCCGACATCTGGGAGGGGCTCGGCGATTTCTTCGAGCCGGGCCGGGAGATCTTCACGGCGGGGACTCCGGAGGAGACCCTCGAGATCCTGACGCTTCCATGGGAAGAGGTCGAACGGGTGGCCCGCGCCGCCCGGGAACGGACGCTGGCGGAGCACACGGCGGAGCGGCGGGCATCCGAAATGGTCGAGATGGTGGAGATGATCGTATGAGCACCTGGGGCATCGTTCCCGCCGCCGGCATGGGAAGTCGCATCCAGCCCCTCGCCTTCTCCAAGGAGCTGCTCCCCGTGGGAAGCCGCACGGACGGGGGGACCGAGCGGCCCAAGGCCGTTTCGGAGTACCTGATCGAGCGGATGATCCGGGCCGGCGCCACCAAGGTCTGCATGGTGATCTCGCCGGGCAAGTCCGACATCGTGGAGTACTACGGCGGCAGCTTGGGGACCGCCCACGTCTGCTACGTGGTGCAGCCCGAGCCCCAGGGGCTCTGCGATGCCCTGTTCCGCTCCCTGCCGCTGCTCGGCCCGGGCGACCAGGTGCTCGTGGGCCTGCCGGACACGGTCTGGTTCCCCGAGGACGGCTTCTGCCGTCTGGACGGGAGCGCGCTCTCCTTCCTCCTCTTCCCCGTCCAGCACCCGGAGCTGTTCGACGCCGTGGTAACCGATGAAAAGGGTGGGGTCCTGGAGATCCAGGTCAAGCAGCAGGGAGCTTCCAGCTCCTGGGTCTGGGGAGCCTTCCGCATGCCCGCCGAGGTGTTCCAGCAGCTCCATGGTCTCTGGCGCGAACGTGGCGGGCAGGACGTCTACGTGGGCACCCTGGTCAACGCCTGGCTCGCGCGCGGCGGCGAGGCCCGGGGAGTCCGCGCGGGCGAGTCCTACGTGGACGTGGGGACCCTGCATGGCTACCGGGAAGCCATCCAGCTCCTCGAACGGCGTGAGGTGTTCGCGTGATCGAAGCGGTGAAGCTGTGGAATGAGCCCAACAACAAGTCGCACTGGGATTTCGAGATCGATCCCGAGTGGACGCTCTTCGGCCGCATGGCCACGCTGGCTGCCGACGCCGTCCGGGCCGAGAACCGGTCGCTCCCCCAGGTGCTGGGCGGGATCTCGCCCATTGACCCCAAATTCATCCGCAACATGCAGGACCAGGGCGTGTTAGACCACGTGGACGCCGTCGCCGTCCACGGCTTTCCCCTCGACTGGAACCACTGGCAGATCCACGAGTGGCCCGACCGGCTGGCGGAGATCCAGGACCTGACCGACCTCCCGGTCTGGGTTACCGAGGTCGGCGTCTCGACGTTCGGCGCCGAGGAGGTGCAGGAGTTCGGCCTCCGGCGCACGGCGGAGCTGCTCCTCGGCAAGGCTCCACGCGTCCACTGGTACAGCCTCTACGACCTCCCCCGTGCCTGGCCGGCCACCACCCGCCACCGCGAGGCCGAGGGCTCCTCCTACTACCGGCACTTCTACATGGGGATCCTCAGGGAGGACGGCACCCCGAAGCTGGCCTGCAAGGACTTCCACCGCTACACGCCCGAGCTCGGCATCTGCCAGTGGTTCCATTTCGAGGACCACCGTCTGGACGACGCCGTGCGCTGGCTCCGCGAGCTCGGCGTCAGGAAGCTGCGCACCGGCCTCTCCTGGGCCGACAGCTTCCGCCCCGGCGCCGACGCGTGGTTCGACCGCCAGATCAAGGCGATCGACGAGTTCGACGTCACCCTCACCTACTGCTTCACCCCCGAGCACTGCGGGATCCAGCCCCACCACACGAGCCCCCCGAAGTGCCTGGAAGAATTCGCCGAATTCTGCGCGAGGATGACCCGCCGTTACGCGTGAGAGCTCAATCTTCCATGTAGTAGTCGAGGCCCAGATGCGTGATCTGCTCCTCGCCCTTCAGGTACCGCAGCGTGTTCTTGAGCTTCATGAGCTGGATGAACAGGTCGTGCTCCGGGTACAGCTCCGGCAGCGTCATCGGGCTCTTGAAGTAGAACGAGAGCCACTCCTGGACGCCGTGCATGCCGGCGCGGCGGGCGAGGTCCAGGAAGAGGGCGAGATCGAGCACCAGGGGCGCGGCCAGGATGCTGTCCCGGCAGAGGAAGTCGATCTTGATCTGCATCGGGTAGCCGAGCCAGCCAAAGATGTCGAGGTTGTCCCACCCCTCCTTGTTGTCCCCCCGGGGCGGGTAGTAGTTGATCCGCACCTGATGGTGGAACCCCTCGTAGAGGTCCGGGTAGAGGTGCGGCTGGAGGATGTGCTCCAGGACGGAAAGCTTGCTGACCTCCTTGGTCTTGAAGCACTCCGGATCTTCCAGCACCTCGCCGTCCCGGTTGCCCAGGATATTGGTCGAGAACCACCCCTGGAGCCCCAGCATCCGGGCCTTGAGGCCGGGAGCGATGATGGTCTTCATCAGCGTCTGGCCCGTCTTGAAGTCCTTGCCGCAGATGGGCACCCGCTGCCGCTCCGCCAACTCGCGGAGGGCCGGTACGTCGAGCGTCAAGTTGGGCGCTCCGTTGGCGAATGGGATCCCCTGCGACAGGGCAGCGTAGGCGTAGATCATGCTCGAAGGGATCGCCTCGTCGCTCCGCTTCAGGCTCTCCTCAAAGGCGCCGAGCGACTGGTGGACCTCGGACGGGGACATGTGCATCTCCGTCGAGCCGCACCAGACCATGACGGAACGGTCCACTCCGCGCTCGCGCTGGAATCCTTCGATCTCCTCTATGAGCTCCTGGGCCTGGTCCCACTTGCTCCCGCTCTCCTTGACGTGGGTGCCGTGGAGCCGCTTCACGTAACGGGGGTCGAACACCCCCTTCATGGGACGCACCGCCTCCAGCTCCGGGCGAATCTGGTCGAGCAGGCTCCGCTCCAGAACGCTCGCCTCGCAGGCGGCCTCATAAGCATCATCCGGGAAGATGTCCCAGG
>CAXTNS010000560.1:0-4704 GCA_964245465.1 uncultured Thermoanaerobaculia bacterium | reverse complement strand
CTCCCAGATCCTTCAGAAGCTGCTGGAACATGGCCGGCAGATCACGGCCCCTGTGATACTTCCTCTCCATGATCAGGGCGAGAGCCCTCTCAGCTCCCTGGAGATCCTCCTGGGACGCCCGGGCGATCAGGGACCGGAGATCTGCGAAATCCGTGGGCCGCCGGATGTCGTCCCTGGAGAGGACCTTCAACGCGATCAAGTGACTGGTTCGGGCAACCGGCAGCCTCAACCCCGGCATGATCTCCAGGATATCCGAGGCGGCGGCGACCTCAGATTCGATGCCGGAAGAAGCGAACAGGAGGTCGAGAACGATACCCTCTTCGTCTTCACCCGGAGGCAAGAGCCGGACCGTCGCCAAGCGTCGCGTGGCCTGCTGCTCGACTGTGGCCAAGACGCCGTATCCGCGTCCCTGTAGCCATCGAACGAAGGATTCGGCTTCGGCATCGCTTCCCACCACTACCGCAAGGTCCGCATCGCGGGTGAAGCGCGGCTCTCCCCGAACGACAACCGCCAAACCTCCAACCAGAGACCATTTTTTCCCTTGGCGGTCCAACTCGGCTTGAGCCCGGCGCAGGATCGTCTCGAGCGTATTCACCGTGGCTGCCGAGGCCAGTCGACAGGCCGTCCCGTACAATCTCCATATTCCGCCCCTGGCCTCTCTCGGAGCCACTGTCCTAGACGGGCAGAAATCTCCTTCTCGTCAGCATTTGGAAATTGCCGCCGCAGGTTCTGCCGCATCATGCTTACACCGGCCTCGAAGAGCGCCATAGCCGTGCGAAAACGTTTAGAGGCGAGGGACGAGTCCATCTCCTAGACATTGTAAGCCGAGTTCGGTTCGTGAGCAGAGATTAGAATCAGCAGAGCCTCTCGTTCCGCTCTGGCTTCGGACGTGAGGGCTCCAATCTACAACGCTCCGCCCCTTTCATCCGTACAATCCGGAAACGATCCCAGGAATCCCCATGGCCCGCTCCGTCATCCGGCTCACGCTCGTCCTCCTGCTGGCCGCCGCCGCGACCCACACTGATCCGGTCGCTCTGGGCATCCTTCGCGCCCGGGTGGAGGGCCCGCGGGAGCAGAGCCTGCCACGAGAGCTGGCCGTCCGCGTCCGGCCGTCCCTGCAGTTGGTGGGTCAGGAAGACCTGGGGTGGGAGAACGTGGTTTCCTGCCCCGTCCGGGACGGGGAGTGGACGTGCCGGATCCCGGCCGGGCGCGTGGATCTGCGCATTACGGGAACGGCCGTCCAGCCCATTTATCGTTGGGGCGTCACCGTCATAGCCGGAGAGACGGGGGATTTGGGCACACTCCAACTCCGGCGAGGAGGCTCGATCTGCGGCTCGGTCCGTCCGGACGCCAAGATACCCCAGTACTCCGTGCGGGTCGATCTCCTCTCTCTGGGCGCAACGCCGCAGTCATTAAGGACCGCCACGCTGGAGTCGACGACCCGTCCCTGGGGGTTCTTTCGTTTCGAGGGCGTACCGCCCGGCCAATACGTCGTCGAGGTGACGGATCCGGGCCTGCCCACCGTGCGCTCCAATCTCATCCTTTTCGAAGGAGACCGTTCGGTCGAGCTTCCTCCTCTCGTCCTGAAGCGGATCGGGTTTTCTGTGAGAGTAACCCCTCCAAAAGACCCTTTGGGATATCCCTGGCAGGTGGCTCTTCTGGCCTTGCCACGGCCGAACCTGTTCCCGCGACGGAAGGAGGAGGTCCAAAAAACCTTTCCCAGTGGCCTCGCCAGCTTTGCCGACCTAACTCCAGGAGATTACACCCTGCTCATTGCCTCCTCGGACGGCCCGCGGTGGTTCCGAAAAGATCTTCACCTCGACAAAACGACCGCGACCGAGGTGAACATCCCCTTCGTCCACGTCAAGGGACGTGTCGTGTACAAGAATCAGGGGCTGAGGTCGAAGGTCAGCCTCTGGGACTCTTCCGGGGTGCACGGCTTCTCTTTCAACACCGACGAACAGGGAGCGTTCGAGGGCTACGTCAACGACGCGGATTCCTGGTCTGTGGCGATCGAAGCGAAAGATCCCCAATTGCGAGTGATCCTCCAAGACCGCGTCAAGGTACCCAAAGCAGGGGCCGCCCCTCTATTGCTTCGGCTCCCCGATACCTCGTTGACGGCCGAGGTCGTGGATACCCGGGGCCGGCTGGCGACCCGGACGTCGGTTCAGGTCCTCGGCGAGGTCCAAAACATCATCCCGCAAGAGGAACAACCTGTTCGGTTCATCGCCCTCAATCCCGGCCTTCAGCGGGTCCGGATCGTCCAGGAAGAACCCTCCTGGCCGGAAGACCCTGTAGAGGTTGAGCTCCGAGAGGGGAAAGAGTCTCACCTCCGCCTCCGGCTGCCGAAGACGATCGACATTCAGGGCCGTGTCCTTCCCCGTTTTGGCTGGCCTACGGGTGTCCGCGTGTTCGCCTGGCCCATCGAGAAATCGGAAGGTGTGGGTGTAAAGGCGGACACGGAGGGGAACTTCCGATTTGTGTTTCCCGAAAATACGCGCACGATCCAACTCGCGGTCCTTCCGGCAGGCAATGCCCTGCGGATTTTCCAATCGCCTGTCAGTGAGCACAAGTTCCTGGAAATCCCGTTGCGCAGGCCGGGCGGAACCCTCGTCATCGAAGGTTCCGACGCTCTGGTGGAAGTCCCGGAACCCAAGGAAGGCGAGCCCCTGAAACAGTCCCTCCCGGTTCTCCTGAGGCAGTGGGCCGACCTCCAGGGAGCCAACCAATCCCCCGGCCGCCTCGTGGTCCCGAACGTGGAGCCGGGAACCTATACGCTCTGCCCGGGCTCGCCTTTCACATTTCGGCAGGGAGGGACGACGGAAGGTGAGATCGGTTGCGCTAGCGGTGTCCTGAAGGCGGCGGGGGAACTGACGCTGCGGCTTCCTGCATCCTCTCCAGCAGCCCTCCCGGCGCCGCAAACTTCCGGAGCTTCGAGTAGGGAACGGTGATGCGCTTCTGACAGGCCTCGATGACGTGGGCCCAACTGGGCTGGACCTCCAGGCCATGTTTGGAGAAATTGAAGGAGTAGCTGGACTCCTCCAGATAAATGAGCGCGTACAACCAGGGAGAGTCTTCGCAGGATGAGTCTTGCAGTGGCTCTTCCGGCTCCAGATGCTTCTCGGCCTCGGCGACCTCACGGGCAAAGATCGTCGAGAGAATCGCCTTCTTGTCCCGCTCGTAGTCCTGGAACAGCTCTTCGAAGGACACCCGCTTGCCGGTCCGAAGATCGAAGGTCATCGAACGGTCGTCATCGTTCTCGGGATAGGCACCGCAGAAGTAGGAGCCTGATATGTAGATGCTGAAGATGTCTCTGGCGGTGAGCTTCACGGCTGACCTCACCTCCAGGGTCTTGTCGACCTCGCCCGGTTCAGCGCAGCCGATCTGAACCATCTCCTCATCGATCTGCCGGTTGACCTCTTTCAGGATCAGGGGGTCACGATACTTGCTGAGGTGTGGGACCTGGATGCGGTTCGCGGTCACCTTCACCATCTTTACACCGATCTTGTCCTTCCCGGATGGGGCCGCTGCCAGGAGGACGGCGGGCAGCACCATGAGGAAAATGGTAGCGATGGGCAGGCTTCGGGATCTGAGGATCATGGGGAAGCTCCTGCCCCAGATTTTAACGCTAGAAAAACATCCGCTGCACCGACCAGTACAGCCCCACCGCTGCGATCAAACACGAGGCCGGAACGACCACCCTCTGGCGATACCAGTCGCGGTGGCGGAAGGGGAGGCCCAGGAGGAGAGTGGCGAGGCCGATGACGGCGAGCTGCCCCCCCTCGACACCGAGGTTGAAGGAGAGCAGCGCCGGCAGGAATTCCGAGCGCGGCAGACCCAGCTCGGCGAGGACTCCCGCGAAGCCCAGGCCGTGGAGCAGGCCGAAGGCGAAGACGAGGAGGATACGGGTCGGCTTCAGATCGGGCGTGAGGATGTTCTCGACCGCCACGAAGACGATCGACAGGGCGATCAGCGGCTCCACGATGGACGGCGGCAGGGAGACCAAGCCGTAGATCGAGAGGCCCAGGGTCAGCGTATGGGCTACGGTGAAGGCCGTCACCTGCTGGAGGATCGGTTTCAGGCGGCGGGAGAGCAGGAAGATGCCCAGCACGAAAAGGACGTGGTCCGGCCCCTCCGGCAGGATGTGGGTGAAACCCAGCTTCAGGTAGAGCTTCACGACCTCGGCCCGCGTGGGCGGCACCACGGCTTTCGCCAGAAGGAAGGGCGCGCTCTCGGCGTCCTTCTCCAGCCATTTCCACTCGGAGCTTTCGTCGCCTTCGTTCTGCAGCACGAGCGGATAGGAGCCGAGCGCCATCGCGTTTTTCCAGGTGAAGGCGCGGGCGCCGCCCGGGATCGGCCCGTGGAGCCGCAGGGTGGTGCGGCCCGGGGGCGCCTCGGGGTCCGGCGGCGCGATCCCGACCTTGGGCTCGACGGTCCTGCCGTCGAAGGCCACGGTGGCGCCGTCCGCGAAGGCGCGGAGGAACTTGCCGAACCGTTGGTCCACGTCCGGAGCCAGCCCTTCGATGGCGCCGTAGCGGGTCTCGCCGGCCGGTCCGCCCTCGTCGCTCCGGGCCAGGTGCTCGGGATCGATGGGGACCTCGATCCGGTAGGTGCCGTCTTTCAGAAAAGTGGCGTAGACCTGGACCTTGCCGAGCTCGTGGGCCTGGGCGGCGGGAGGGGCCAGGGCGAGAAGGACGATGAGGA
>CAXTNS010000559.1:0-4708 GCA_964245465.1 uncultured Thermoanaerobaculia bacterium | reverse complement strand
CACCAGGACGAACCGCGTGCTGTGGAGGACGGGCTCCAAGGTGTTCGGCTCGGGATTGATCTCGACTCCCAGCTTGAAGCCTTCCTTGGAGAGACGGTAGAGCTGATCCTTGTCGCCCGTCAGGAAGAGCCAGCGGTCCGGAACCTTGAAGGAGGCGGCGTATTTCTGCAGGACTTCCGGGGTGTCGTGGTCCGGATCGACGGTGAAGGAGACGAAGCGGACTCCGAGGTCCGGCGGCAGGTCGCGCTCCAGCTTGGCCATGCGGGCCGTCATGATGGGGCAGGAGGCGGGACAGCGGGTGAAGATGAAGTCGGCGATCCAGGGGGAGCCGGCGAGATCGGTGAGGCGGACGGTGCGGCCGTCGCGGTTGGTGAGGGTAAAGTCCGGCAACTGGCTGAGGACGGGCGGGGGATCGGGACGGCGGATCTGTTGGAGCAGGGCCGCGGCGGCCACCGTGAACAGCACGGCGACCAGCACGCCCCAGAGCAGGCCGCGGCGGACGTTCATTCGACCCTCGCGCCGCGCGTGGCGAGCAGGCCCAGAGAAAAGGAAGCGAGGCCCACGGCGAACGTTACGATCAGGGAGAGCGCCGGTCCCGGCATGCCCTCGCCCAGCGCGGCGCCGTAGAAAGCGTGGCGTAGCGCCGCGATCCCATAGGTGAGCGGGTTCAGCCGCATCAGCGCGGCGAGCCAGCCGGGCGCGCCGCTGACCGGGAAGAAGGCCCCGGAGAGGAGCCACATGGGCATCAGCACGACGTTCATGATGGCGTGGAATCCCTGGACGGAATCGAGCTTCCAGGCGAAGGCGAAGCCCAGGGCCGAGAGCGCCACGGCCAGCAGGGCCAGCACACCTACTGCCGCCAGGACGCTCGGCACCGTCAGCCGGATCCCCGCCGCGGGTGCCAGGGCCAGGAAGACGGTCCCCTGGAGCCATGCCAGCGTGGAGCCCCCCAGGATCTTGCCGGCCACCAGGGAGGCGCGCCCCACCGGCGCCACCAGCACGCCCTGGAGGAAGCCTTCGTGGCGGTCCTCGATGACCGAGATGTTGGAGAAGATGGCGGCGAAGAGCAGCACCAGCACGATGGTCCCCGGGAAGAAGTACTCCAGGTAGTCGACGTGCTCCGGTCCGCCGGGCAGCCGAAAGGAGCCGGAGAGGCCGCTGCCGATGAGCAGCCAGAAGATCAGGGGCGTGGCCACGGCGCCCGCGATGCGGCTGGGCTGGCGGAAGAACCGTGTCAGCTCGCGGCGCCAGAGGGTGTACACGGCCATCACCTGGCCACCTCCTCTTCGCTGTACAGGCGGTGGCCCGTGCGGCGCAGGAAGACGTCCTCCAGGCTTGGGCGGGCCACGGTGACGGAGTCGATCCGCCCCGGCAGGGCCTCGGCCAGACGGGCCACCAACTCGTGGCCACGCTCTCGGAGGATGCGGACGGCGCCATCGCTGAAAGCCGGATTCAGATCCGGGAAACGGGTCCCCAGGTCGCGCACCAGGGTTTCCGGGTCCGGACCCGTCACGGTGATCACGTCGCCGCCGATCTCTTCCTTCAAGGCGGCGGGCGAGCCCTCGGCCCCGATCGTGCCTCGATCCAGAAGCACGAGCCGGCCGCAGCGGTCCCCTTCTTCCATGAAGTGGGTGGTAAGGAGCACCGTAACCCCTTCGGCGCGCAGCCCTTCTAGGGTTTCCCAGAGATCGCGCCGCGCCCCGGGATCGAGGCCCGTGCTCGGCTCGTCCAGGAGCAGCAGACGCGGGCCGTGAAGAAGGGCCTTGGCGATCTCCACCCTCCGGCGCAGGCCGCCCGAAAGCTCCAGGGTCTTCTGCCCCGCGCGGTCCGTGATCCCGAAGCGGTCGAGGGCGGCGGCGATCCTCCCGGAAAGGTCCCGGCCGGAGAGGCTGTAGAGGTGGCCTTGATGGACGAGGTTCTCGCGCACGGTGAGCTGGAGGTCGAGGCTCGGGTTCTGGAAGACCACGCCGAGCCGGCGGCGCACCTCGGCCGCCTGGGCCGCCAGGTCGGCGCCGAAAACGCGGACGGAGCCTTCGTCTGGACGGGCCAGCGTGGCGAGGATGCGGAACAGGGTCGTCTTGCCGCCGCCGTTGGGTCCGAGGAAGCCGAAGATCTCCCCCGGCATTACGGAGAAGTCGATCCCCGCGAGGGCCAGCCGGGACGGTGCCTTTCGCTTGGCGCTATAGGAATACCGGAGCCCGCGCGCCTCGACGGCGGGAGGCGCCCCCGCGGACGTCATGGGGAGGTCAGGAGACCACCCGGTCCAGCAGCATGATGAGCAGCAGGGCCGGGAAGTAGAGGAGCGAGGCCAGCATCAGCCGGCGCGCTCCGGGATTCGAGCGGGCCTGGGCGAAGGCGAAGGAGAACCCGAGATAGGCGAGGCCGAACGCCAGGGCGCCCACGAAGTAGACGGTGCCCATGAGCCCGAGGAGCGACGGCAGCAGCGACACGGGCACCAGGGCCGCGCCGTAGAGAATGGCCTGCCGGCCCGTGCGGACCCCTTCCGGATCGAGCACCGGCAGCATGGGGAAGCCGCCCCGAGCGTAGTCCTCGCGGCAGAGCCAGGCGATGGCCAGGAAGTGCGGGAGCTGCCAGAAGAACAGGATGCCGAAGAGCACCCACGCCGCGGGATCGAGCTCGTTGCGCACGGCGCTCCACCCCATCATGGGCGGGATGGCGCCCGGCACGGCCCCGATCACGGTGGCAAGCGAGCTGACCCGCTTGAGCGGCGTGTAGACGAAGACGTAGCCGGCGATGGCCACGGCGCCGAGCAGGGCCGTCAGCAGGTTCACCGCCAGCGCGAGCTCGACCAGTCCCACGACCGCCAGCAGGACGCCGAACGACAGCGCCACGTCCGGGTTCATCCGTCCGGTGGGCAGCGGCCGGTTCGCGGTGCGCTCCATGAGGGCGTCCGTGTCGCGCTCCAGCACGTGGTTCAACACCGACCCGCCGGCCGAGATCAGCCCGGTACCGATGAGCGTGTGGAGGAGCAACAGGAACTGGAAGCTCCCCTGCTCCGCCAGCAGGAAGCCCAGGCCGGCCGTGAGCACCACCATGAGGGTGATGCCCGGCTTGGTCATCTCCCAGAAGTCGGCCAGGCGCGCCGAAACGGGCAAAGAGGGACCCTCGACCGATTCTGTGGATGGGATCGTGCTCATGAAGGCTCGTGACGAGGCACCCTGCCAAACAACATCGGATGGGTGGGGTGCGCGGCGGAGAGTCTAGCGCGAACGGTCGGGGGATGCACGCGTCAGTCCCACCACCTCCACCATCCCTCGTCCTCCATCCAGCCGCAGCCGGTCCCCATCCGAGACCGCCCCGTAGATCCCCACGCAGTTGACCACGGCAGGCCGGCGGGCCTCCCGCAGGAGGATCGAGGCGTGGCTCAACTCGCCGCCGATCTCGGCGACCACGCCTCCGACGCGTGGGAAGACCACGGCCCAGGAGGGTTCCAGGGAGGGGACGACGAGGATGACGTCCGGACCGAGGTCCCCAGGACGGCCAAGAAGCGCGACGAGGTCGTCCGCCTTGACGGCGCGACCTTCGATGACGGCGGAGCCGAGGGCGATTCCAGGAAAGATCCGGCGGCCGGACGCTTCGGCCCGCGCCTGCTCGACCCCGGCCATGATGCGTTCGATCTCCTCCCGGGAAGCCGTGAGGGGCAGAGACAGCACCGCCGCCCGGGCGATCCGCGCCCGCCCGTCCGCAGCGGCCTCGCGGAGAGGCAGCCCGGATTTCAGATCCTCACCCCGAAGAAAGAAGACGTCTTCCGGCGCGTCGAGCTCGCCCACCGCAACGAGACGGCGTCCTTCTTCCAGGATCGCGGCCCGCAGGCGCTGCCAACGTCGCATCAGGTCGTCCCGGAACCGCTCCCGGACCTCGTCGATCCGGAACCAGAACCGCGAAGGCTCCTTTTCAGGGATGGGACCCGTCGCAGACGGAGGCGAGGAAGCAAGGTCCCGCAGCAGCACCTCCCGCAGCTCAGAAAAGCGCGGCCGGGCGGGATCGCTCTCGAGCGGCCCCCGGTGCCCGTAGCGGGCGAGCCAGCCGTCGAGGGCGCCCTCGCGGGCCGCGGGATCCGCCGTAGCGAGCCGGCCGTACTCCTCCATCATCTCCCGCGTCGTCACCCGCCCCGCGCCGCGGACGCCGAGGGCACGCCGCACCCGCGAGACCCCCGAGAGGACGCCGTTGATGGCGAAGTTGGTGCGGATCGCCAACGCCAGGGCCTCGACGTTGACCCGGTGAAGGTCCGCCAGACCCGAGGCGGCAGCGAGACACCCATCGAGCCATGCGAGTTCCGCATCCGTCCTCGCGATCGTCTTCAGGTTCTGGATCTGCAAGCGCACTAGCCGCGGCGACTTTTGGCGGAACCGTCCCAGGAGGAGCCTACGATCCGCCGGTCCGCCACCCTCGCCTCCGACGCCTTCCGTCACGAACGTCCGCGGCAGTCCCCAGTGATCCATCAGCCGGAAGAAGAAGGAGAAGTTCATCCAGGCCCGCTCGGCGAGGGGGATCGCGTAGGACTCCTCCCATCGTCCCACCTCCGGATCGGCCGCCGCGAAGTAGGAGAGCACCTCGCGGCCCGCCTCCACGACCACGGAGGTGATCCAGGGGCTCGGCGGATCGCCCAGGATCTCCTTGTGATTCGCGAGCGACAGCGTCTCGTTGCGGACCACCGGGAACAGGGCCGGCCGGACCTGGAGGAGGA
>CAXTNS010000558.1:0-4712 GCA_964245465.1 uncultured Thermoanaerobaculia bacterium | reverse complement strand
GACCTACACCTACGGCGGGCGCGAGGGCCGGATCTCCCAGCGGGACACCCAGCTCTCCGTCAACGGCGGCACCAACGAGTCGTTCACCCAGAGCTTCGGCTGGGACGACCTCGGCAACCCCCAGATCATCAATTATCCCCAGTGCACCATCGCGGGCGCCACGGGCTGCACCCCTGCGCGCATGGTTACGAACAGCTACACCAACGGCTGGGTGAAGGACATCGCCCAGAGCAACGGCGTCGTCATCACCCAGGCGAACGATCCGAACGGCATGACGCGCCCCGCCTCGATTACCGCCACCCGGAGCGGAACGACTCTCTGGACGACGGGAACCTATCAATATGACGGCGCGGGGAACGTTTGGAAGGCCGGTACCTCCTGGTACGAGTACGACGCGCTCTCGCGGATCAAGACCGGCACCGTCTTCCCCGATCCCCTGGGCACGGGCACCCAGCAGAAGCAGACCTACTCCTTCGACGTCTACGGTAACCTCCAATCGATCACAACCCAGATCGGTGCCAACCCGGCCACCACCCGCAACACCCCGGCGTCCTCCTCGACCAATCGGCTGACGGGGGCCGTCTCCTACGACGCGGCGGGCAACCTCACTTCCTGGAACGGCGCCCTCTACGAATACGACGCCTTCGATCAGATCTGGCACATGGCCAACGGATCGGAGGACTGGGTCTACTCCTACAACGCGGATGACGAGCGCATCTGGTCCTACAATCCGTCGCTCAACACCTCCCGCTGGACCCTCCGGGACCTTGACGGCCAGGTGCTCCGCGAATTCTCCAACGCCAACGGCGTCTGGAGCGTCGCCGAGGACTACATCTACCGGGACGGCCAGCTCCTCGCGGGCTACCTCGATCCATGGGGTCTCTGGCCAGTTCCTGGCGCCAGGGTCTTTGCCCCGACGGGCATGACCGTCTACGATTTTGGTTTCGGGGATACCATCACTGTCGTCGGAAGCGCGATCAAAATATCATACCAACCACTTCCGGGAAATACGGTGATCATCACGAATCCAACGGGGTCCCTTTGGGGTGCTATCGACTTCGCGACGAGAGAAGAAGGGCCAGAGATCGAGCTCTCGTTGATCGATCGGTTCCTCAGCTCGATCGACATTAATGGGACCCGCGAAGATTACGAGGCCTGTGTAAGCAACTATCCCCTCGTTGACATCACCGACGCACTCTCGTTTGCTCCGGCTTTGAACCTCAAGGCACCTTGGGAGTGGAGAGCTGATGCATCCCTCTGGACATCTCTTGATCGTCGATTACCCTCGTGGACCGGAGCAAACGTTCGAAGTGGAGCAACTGTGACTAGGGGAACAATTGGCCGGGTAAAGCACGTCGGGAGGTTTGGGACAGCAGCAGCAGCAGTTGGAGTTTTTTCTACAGCCTATCCTACGACTGCACGTTACCGGTGCCTCTGGAACGTACGATGAACAAAGACATTCGACAAATCGTACACTCTGCCGAAGAGTGTGTGCGGCAACGACTGGCAATGAGGCCGGTGACCTCAGTTGAGACGATCCTCTCGGAATGCGGAGTCCAACCGGGGCGTAAGGCTGCAGCTTTGCGCCTCTTGGTTGGGCTTGAGGAAGTTATCGGTATTGAACCAGGCCATCTGATGCCCAGCGACCGGCTGGGAGACCTCATGCGCGTCAGAAAGGAAGAGCTTGGTCCAGAGCTCTCGTTGAGATCCTGGGAAAAAGCAGGACTGAAAGACTTCATTGAAGCATTCAGCTATGACATCATGCATCTTGTTGAGCGGCTCTCGACCAGAGCAGGCTGGAAAAGAAAATGGAAAGAGCTAAGTCCAAGGCCTCGAAACGAGGAAGGATGGCTCAATATGATTATGGCTATGACGCTGTGCGAATTTTTGCTGTTTTTTAGTGAAACTATGGGGGAATTAAACAGTTCATGTGAGTGATTTAGTGTGATCCGGGGCGAAATAATGGAGCAAGACGAACCTGTTGAACCAGCGGTTTTGTACGATGTTCAGGATCCTGAATTCTACTACAGTGCGTCGCTCCGAATCTCGGGAGAGGGCCTAGACCTTGACGGGATTAGCCAGCGGCTGGGTTTGCAGCCCACCCATCAACACCGCAAAGGCGATCGTCGTGGTCCGCGTTCTCCCCAGTACGAGGCGGATATGTGGAGCTACACATCTCCAGTAGAAGAGACGGAGCATTTGACAGTCCATCTCAAAGTGCTATGGGCGGCACTTCGCCCCCACAAAGAGTACTTGAAGCAGTTAAAAGAGGATTTTCATGTGGACATATTTTGTGGCTTCCGTACAAATTGCCAGGTTACAGGAATTGAGATCGAGTGCAAATGTCTGGAGATGTTCATTGAGCTTGAGATCCCATTTGGTTTATCGATCATCACTATAGAATAGGCGGTGCCTAAGTAGGTTTGAATGAAGAATCGTCGGCCCTCTTTCGGAGGGCACTATTAGCCACTATAACCCTTGGTGCGCGCGCTGGGTTCGGAGGGAACGGGGATGGAAGCTGGTCTGGTCCGTCGAAGAGATCCGCAGATACTATCTCTACCATTTGTTTCTTCACGAGATCGGTCACCTGAACCAGCCGTGGCGGCATTTTACGCGGATACGCGAGAGCTTCGCGGAGAACTTTGCCCTCGAGTGGGCGCGCCGCCTGGGTGTCCTGCCGACTGGAAGCAGGTAGGGCGGATCCCACTTGCTCACTCCTTGGCGATGAGGGCGCGGATCTCCTCGTCTTTCCCGGTGAGCTGCCAACGGATGAGCGAAACCGGGATGATGCCGGCGGAATAGAGATCCTCGAACCAGCTCTTCAGGGTGAAAGCCTCGCCGAGCTGATGGGCTCGCTCGCGCATCAGATCCTCGAGCTGAACCTTGCCGGTGATGTAGCTCGTGCCGTAGCCCGGCTGGCGCAGGTAGAGCTGTTGCTCGAAGCCGAGGAGGTCGAGGTCGGGACGCATCCAATGGCGTGGAGTCCATTCGACCTGGAAGGCCTTGGCCTGCGCGAGGTCGAATTCGTTGGCCTGGAGATAGAGCGAGGCGAGCCCGCGGGCGGCGCGTTGGGCGAGCATGATCCAGACGATCTCGCGCGCCCGCGGCTCGTCGTCGAAGAGGCCGGCGTGGAGCATGAGCTCTTCCATGGCCGTGGCCATGCCCTCGGAGCGGGCGTCCCAGATGTTGTAGAGGAGAGGGCCACGACGGACGGCGCTCGGGTGCGGTTCGTCGCGCATGCGGGCCAGGTCCCACCAATGCGAGGAGTGGGTGTAGAGGGTGAGCGGTTCGTAATGCGTGGCGATGGCGAAGAAGTTTCGCTGCTCGATCGGCACGAACGAGCCCCGGCGTTTGCGCAGCTCGGCGTCCATGGTGTCGCGCATCGGGTAGAGATTGCGCTCGCCGAGGAAGGCGACGAATTTGCGGATCGCCCGGTCGGCGCGGCGCTGGTACTCGGTGTCGTCCTGGGCCGCGGTCATCTCGGGCAAGCCGCGATTCCGCTCTTCTTCGAGCTTCAGCGACGCGTGCGCTCGCGCGAGCTCGCGCCGGAGGATCCCTACCTCGTCGTCCCATGTCATGGGCAGGAGGTGCACGTGCTGCTGTGACCAGGTGTAGCTCTCCTTGCCGATACCCGAGGGGCCGGTTTTCGACGGCGCCTTCTCTTCGAGCCAGGTGACGAAGGACGTGGTCGCCTTGCGGGCCTCCACGACCGCCTCGCGAAGCTCCTTTTTGCCGGAGGCGACCTTCTGCTCGAGGTCGGTCAGGTCGGCGATCTGCCCACGCATCGTGCCGATGCCGGTCGTCCAGAGGTCGCGCGCGTTGCCGGTCAGATTCTCGCGCGCCTGGGAGAGGAAAGAGGGAATCGGGCGCAGCTCGCCCGCCAGCCGCGTTTCTTCCCGCGGCGACAGCGGAAAGGAGTAGGTCCAGAGCTCGACCAGTCCGTGCGCGTTCGGTCCCTCGTGCGCCGGCGTATCGCTCTGCTCCGTCCGGACCGTGGCGTAGAAGGCGGGATCGCGGGCCCAGGGCTGGAGGACGCGCAGGTTGAAATCGAACCCGTTCATCTCGGCCCGCAGGAGCGCGAGGTCGATGCGCGCGTCAGTGGAAAGGGTGCCCGCCTCGAGCGCCGCCAGCCGGTCGCGAAACCGCGCCAGCTCGACCCGCCGCCGCTCGAAGGTCGACGTCCGATAGTCCGGCGCGCCCTCGCGGGAAGGCGGCGTCTCGAAAGCTCGCCAGTCCGCGAACAGCGCCTCGACCGGTGGCTTTCCGCCGGCGGCCGCCGACGGTGGCGCGGCATCCGCGGCATCGGCTTCGAAGGACGACGCGAGAACCACCACCATCAAGAGACCGACTCGATGGAACCACGTCCGCGGTCCAAATCCTGCGCTCATCTCGGACCTCCCCGTTTCTGTTGCCCGCATCATAGTCATAGAAGACTTGAGGAAGCGACGCGGGAGCGGACGGCTAAAGAGTGGGGGCTCGCCTCGCCGCCAGGAGGACGTTGGCGTACGGCGTCCCCATCCCCATGGGCTGAACGTCCACCGTCAATCCCAGTTTCTCCAGCAGGTCCCGCCACTCGGCGGCGCTTCGATAGTGGAAGCGCTGGCGGAAGTCCCGTCTTGCCAGGGAAGAGAGGCGCTCCTGGAGGCGGGTGGCGTTGAAGCGCCAGCCGGCGGCGGCGTCGGCGTCCCGGATGAGGAGGACGCCTCCGGGGG
>CAXTNS010000557.1:0-4719 GCA_964245465.1 uncultured Thermoanaerobaculia bacterium | reverse complement strand
CTGTGCAACGTGCCTCACATCATCGAGCGCGGCGCCGACTGGTTCAAGGCGATCGGCACGGACGAGAAGAACACCGGCCCCAAGCTCTACGCCATCTCGGGCCACGTGGAGCGGCCGGGGACGTACGAGCACCCCATCGGCATCACGTTCCGCGAGCTGCTGGAGAGCGCGGGCGGCATGCTGAAAGGTCGGCCGCTCAAGGCGTTCATCCCGGGCGGCGCCTCGGCGCCCATCCTCAAGGCCGATCAGATCGACGTCAAGATGGACTTCGACACGGTGGCCAAGGCGGGCTCCATGCTGGGCTCGGCAGCGGTGATCGTGATGGACGACACGACGTGCATGGTGCGCTCGGTGGCCCGTCTGGCGAAGTTCTTCAACCACGAATCCTGCGGCCAGTGCACGCCCTGCCGCGAAGGGACGAACTGGCTGGAGCTGGTGCTCAAGCGGCTGGAGCACGGCGAGGGGAGCGAGGGCGACGCGAAGCTCCTCCTCTCCATCTGCAAGAACATCGGCGGCCAGTCCCTGTGCGCGTTGGGCGACGCGGCCATCGGGCCGGTCCGGTCGCTGGTCGAGCGCTTCCCGGAAGAGGTCTTGCAGCACGCTCAGGAGCGGCGCTGCCCCTTCCCGCAGCGGCGGTATTTCTCTGAGAACGGAGCGTAAGAAGTGCCCAAAATCACCATCAACGACCGTACCGTGGAGGTGGAGGCCGGCACCAACGTGATCGAGGCGGGCCTCAAGGCCGGCGTCCAGATCCCCCACTACTGCTACCACCCGCGCCTGTCGGTCGTGGGCCAGTGCCGCATGTGCCTGGTCGAGATCACGGACAACGGCAAGAAGATGCCGAAGCTGCAGACGGCCTGCTCGTCCTACATCACGAAGGACGGCTGGTCCGTGCGCACCGACGTGCCCGAGGTCGTCGAGGCCCAGAAGGGGATGATGGAGTTCTTCCTCATCAATCACCCGCTGGACTGCCCCATCTGCGACCAAGCCGGCGAGTGCGGGCTCCAGGACTACTCCTTCAAGCATGGCGTCGCGTTCTCGCGGTTCCAGTACGAAGACAAGCGCACCTACCCCGGCCGCGAGCGCATCCCGCTCGGCGCCAACGTGGTGCTCAACATGAACCGGTGCATCCAGTGTACCCGCTGCATCCGCTTCACCCAGGAGGTGGCGGGCACGGGCGAGCTCGGCTTCTTCAACCGCGGCGCGCGCGTCGAGATCGGCACGTTCCCCGGTAAGGAGCTGTCGAACCCGCTCGCCACCTGCGTGGTGGACATCTGCCCGGTGGGCGCCCTCACCTCGACGCGCTTCCGCTTTGCCGAACGCGTCTGGTACCTCGACAAGAAGCCCTCGCTCTGCACGGGATGCGACGTGGGCTGCAACATCACCATGGAGCACCGGCGGGGCGACATCAAGCGCTACAAGCCGCGCTTCAACGTCGAGGTGAACGATTACTGGATGTGCGATTACGGACGCGCGTCCTTCGAGCGTTACAAGACCGTGCCTCGGCTGGTCTCGCCGAAGGTCCGTGGGAACGCGGCGAGTTGGAAAGATTCTCTCGACGCCGTGCATAACGGGCTCAAGACGGAAGGTGAGATCGCGTTCCTGGGCTCGGGCTTCCTCACCACCGAAGAGGCTTGGCTGTTCGGCCAGCTTGCGGACATCGTGGGCTCGCCACACCACACGATTCCCGTGGACATCGGGCCGGAGCGCACGATTCCCAACACCAAGGGTGGGATCACAGGCCGCGAGATGGCCCCGAACCGCCGGGGCGCGGAGCTCGCGGGACTAAACACAGGCGGGCTGGACGTGCTCCAGGGCGACGGCGCCGAGCGGTGCGGGGCCCTCGTGGTCTGCGACAGCGACTTCAGCCGCGCGGCGTGGTCGCAGGACACGGTCGAGAAGCTGCGCCAGGCCAAGTTCCTGGTGGTGTTCGGCTGGGCCGACTCGCCGCTCGCCCAGGTGGCGGACGTGGTGCTGCCGGTGGCCCACCATGGGGAGAAGGACGGCACCTTCATCAACGTCGAGTGGCGCCTGCAGAAGTTCGTCAGCGCCTTCCCGGCGCCGGGCCAGGTGCGCACCACGCTGGAGGTGCTCTCGGACCTCCTCTCGCGCTTCGATCCCAGTTGGGGCGGCCTCACCATGGGCAAGGTGTTCGACCGCATGGCCTCCGAGATCCCCGCTCTCGCGGGCCTCTCGTGGCGCAGCCTGCCCGCCACGGGCGCCAGCCTGAACGTGCCGGGCAGTCAAGCCCCCCGTATCCCCGACCAGCCCGCCGAGGCGGTGCCGGAGGTCGCTTCGTGAACCCCGAGATCGTCGCCCCGCTCGTCAAGTACGCGGTGATGTTCGCCGTGTTCATCAACGTCGCCCCGATCATGAACTGGGTCGAGCGGCGGGCCTGCGCCTTCATCCAGGACCGCCCCGGCCCGAACCGCGTGGGGCCGCTGGGCCTGTTCCAGCCGCTGGCGGACGCGGCCAAGTTCATGTTCAAGGAGGACGTCACGCCGGCGGCGGCCGACAGGCCGCTCTATCTGCTGGCCCCGGCGCTGGCCCTGCTGCCGGCGTTCACCACCTTCGTGGTGATCCCCTTCGGGCCGGACGTCACGGTGAACGGCCGGACGGTCCCCCTGGTGGTGGCGAACGTGGACACGGGCGTGCTGATCTTCCTCGCCATCTCCAGCCTGAGCGTCTACTCGCTGGTGATGGCGGGGTACGCCTCCAACAACAAGTTCTCGCTGCTGGGCTCCATCCGCGCCTCGGCGCAGCTCATCAGCTACGAATTGGCGCTGACGATCTCGGTGCTCGCCGTGCTCATCCCGGTCGGCTCGTTCCGCCTCTCGGACGTGGTGGCCTACCAGCAGACGCACCTGTGGACTTTCATCCCGCAGATCCTCGGCTTCCTGGTGTTCCTGATCGCTTCCTTCGCGGAGACCAACCGGCTGCCGTTCGACCTGCCGGAGGCGGAGTCGGAGCTGGTGGCCGGGTTCCACACCGAGTACAGCGCCATGCGGTTCGCCCTGTTCTTCCAGGCCGAATACACGAACATGGCGGCCCTCTCGGCGCTGGGGGTGACGCTCTACTTCGGCGGCTGGACACTGCCGGGGATCCACTATCCCCAGAACCTGATCGGTGCGGCCCTGGGCCTCGCGACGCTGATCGCCAAGATCGCGCTCTGCATGGTGGTCTACGTGTGGATCCGTTGGACCTTCCCGCGCTTCCGCTACGACCAGCTCATGAGGCTCGGCTGGAAGGTGCTGCTGCCGATCTCCATCCTCAACCTCATCATCGTGGCCGCTCTGACGGTCGCGGGGGTGCTGTGATGGAAACCCTTATCTTTGGCATCTTCGCCGCTCTGGCGCTGGGCTCAGCGCTCGTGGTGGTGACGCACAAGAGTCCCATCTACTCGACGCTCGCACTGGTGCTGACGCTGTTCTCCGTGGCGGTGCTCTTCGTGCTGCTCGGGGCGCCGTTCGTGGGCGTCCTGCAGGTGCTGGTCTACGCGGGCGCCATCGTGGTGCTGTTCCTGTTCGTCATCATGCTGCTGAACATCCAGAAGGAAGAGACGTCCCACGTCAGCCTCCTGGGCGGGCAGCTCTGGACGGCGGTGATCGGGGCCGTGGTCTTCGTGAGCCTGCTGGTGCTCGCGCTCTGGCGGGCCGGCGTGCTGTGGGCGAAAGGGGTTCCGCCGCTCACGGCCGAGTCGGTATCCCTGAAGGGGTTGGCGGCCGAGCTGTTCGGCACCTATCTCCTGCCGTTCGAGATCGTGGGCCTGCTGCTCCTGGTGGCCGTGATCGGCGCCACGGTCGCCGCGCGCAAGCCCTCCGAGACCGGCGCCATCCAGCGCGACGAATATGTGACCGGTGACGAGCCGCGCACCGATCCGTTGAAATCAGGCCCCGATCCCCACCGTCCGAGCGTTGTGGAACCCGCGTATAAGGAGGCTTCGTGAGCAGCGTCCCCATCTCCTGGTATCTCGTGCTCGCGGCGGCGCTCTTCGCCATCGGCACGGTCGGCGCGCTGACGCGGAGGAACGGCATCGCCATCTTCCTGTCGATCGAGCTGATGCTCAACGCGGCCAATCTGACGCTGGTGGCCTTCGCGCGCCAGATGGATGACCGCACGGGTCAGATCATCGTCTTCTTCGTCATGGCGGTCGCCGCCGCCGAGGCCGCCGTGGGGCTGGCGCTCTTCATCGCCGTGTTCCGCCAGCGGCACACCATCGACGTCAACCGCATGAACCTGATGCGCTGGTAGGGACGCCGACCATGCTCGACCTTCTCTGGCTCATCCCGATCCTCCCGCTCCTGGGCGCGGCCATCAACGGTCTTTTCGGCCGGCGTTATCCCAAGTCCGTGGTGACCGCCGTGGGCGTGGGCATGCCGTTCCTCTCGCTGCTCCTGGCCCTGGGCTGCCTCTGGGAGTACGCCCACGGCACCTATCCGCGGGCGTACGAGCAGGTGCTCTACGCCTGGACGGCGGGCGACCTCTCGATCCCCGTGGCCTTCATGATCGACGCGCTGTCGGCCGTGATGCTGTTCGTGGTGACTTTCGTGGGCTTCCTGATCCACGTCTACTCGGCCGGCTACATGGGCCATGAAGAGGGTTACAGCCGGTACTTCTCGTACCTCAACCTCTTCATGTGCGCCATGCTGCTGCTGGTCCTGGGCAACAACTTCCTGGTGATGTTCGTGGGCTGGGAAGGGGTGGGGCTCTGCTCCTACC
>CAXTNS010000556.1:0-4730 GCA_964245465.1 uncultured Thermoanaerobaculia bacterium | reverse complement strand
CAATTCCCGTGTAGGGGCGGCCACGTGGGGCCGCCCCTACACGAGAATTGCGTTCACCCCGGCTCCATCGCCACCTCATCCACATAGCACCAGATCCAGTCCTCCCCCGGCTCCAGCGACTGGACCAGCGGGTGGCTCGTTCCATGGAAATGCTTCGTGGCGTGCTTGTTCTTCGAGGAATCGCAGCAACCCACGTGGCCGCAGGTGAGGCACAGCCGCAGATGGACCCATGTGTCGCCCATCTTCAGGCACTCCTCACACCCCCGGGTGTGGGGCTTGACGTCTTGGATCTGGTCGAGGTGGGAACAGCTCTCCCTCATCGGCGCGCTCTCCCATGGCTCCGGTGCCAGGATCGGGACCGGAGTCCTCAGAGTACACGAACCGTCAAGAGGCACTAAGATCGCACCATGAAGAGGACTTTCGCCGCTGCTCTCGCCACTGCCTTGCTCCTGGGCGCCGCCCCACCGTCGAAAACGCCCTCCGGATTCGACCTGACCGCGGAGCGCGTCCACTTCGACCTCCAGGGGCTCGCGAAGGGCGTGCACAGCGAGCTGCGTC
Organism: uncultured Thermoanaerobaculia bacterium; assembly: GCA_964245465.1. Classification (GTDB taxonomy): domain Bacteria; phylum Acidobacteriota; class Thermoanaerobaculia; order Multivoradales; family UBA5704; genus DATARR01. Next base: position 4,172 of record CAXTNS010000556.1, on the reverse strand, counting down.
CAGCCATCCCCCTGCCGTCCGAGCCCGAGCCGGGCTTCGGAGGCGAGCCGGCCAACCTCCGCTTCCGTCTCGGCGACGACAAGATCGAGGACTACGTCACCTCGGCGGACCGCCAGGTGGTGATCTACCCCGCCCCGGCTTGGCGCCAGCTCTTCGTCCAGGCGGGGGAGGAGAAGGGGAATCCCGTCGACACTCTGAAGTCCCTCCTCGCCAAGGACTCTGCCAACGTGGCCGGGGAGATCCCCATTCTCCCGCCCGCCGACGCCGTCCAGGTCCTGAAAGCCCGCGTGAAGCTCCTTCCCTTCAAAGGCGGCAAAGGCTTCGCCTTCCTCACCGCCTACGCCCAAGACGACGTCCCGGTCGCCAACGACGCCCTCTTCTACACCTTCCAGGGATTGTCGGACGACGGCCGCTACTGGATCGCCTTCTACTATCCCGTGAACGCCTCCGTCCTCCCCAAGACCGCCCAGGACAGTCCCGAGACGAAGGACTACGACGCCTTCGAGAAGCACTTCGACGCCTATCTGAAGAAGACCGTCCGCGCGCTGGAGGATCCGAAGGCCGTCTACACGCCCGGCCTCGCCAAGTTGGACGCGCTGGTCCGCTCGATCGAAATCCTGCCTCCCGGCCTGGCCGGCCGGAAACCCTGATCGCTCAGAGGCTTGATTTTTTCACCCTACGAGCGTTGCACGAAGAAAAGGCAGAGATTGCCCTCATGAGGGTAACCGTCACCCTCATCGGGGCAGCAGGGTACCTTACGAAGGCAACGATTGCCCCAGTAAGGGCAGCAGGATACCTGGCAAGGGCAATCATTGCCCCCATTGGGGCAGAGTGATACCTCATAAGGGCAGCCATTGCCCCCATGAGAGCAGCCCGGTACCTCGTGAGGGCAACGATTGCCCTCATGGGGGCAGAGGCTGCCCCCTCTTCGTGCAACGCCCACGGGCCGATCGAGAACGTTCGGAGACCGGCGTGCGGCATGCCCATCCGGATGGGGGAGACGCGCGTGGGATTGGGCGTGGCGCGCCTCCGTTCAGGAGGTGCGGACCGTTGAGTCCGGAGGTAGGATCTCGGCATGGTCGATTCTCGCAACCTCGAAGTCGTGGACGACGACATGGCGGAGGTCTTCCGCTCCATGACCGGAGCCCAGCGCCTGAAGATCGCGAACGACCTGTTCGAGTCTGCCCGCCGCATGATCTCCAGCCACCTCACCGCGGAGCACCCGGACTGGGACGAGCAGCGCATCCAGGAGGAGACGGCGCGGAGGCTGTCGCATGGGACAGTCTGAGCTGCTCCAGCATGTCGTCAGCATCCTGGAACGGATGGGGCTCCGGTACTTCGTCACCGGGTCCATGGCCACGATCTTCTTCGGAGAGCCGCGCTTCACGAACGACATCGACATTGTGGTTGACCTTCCCGCCAGCCGGATTCGCGAGCTCTGCGCGGCCTTTCCGTCTCCGGAGTTCTATCTGAGCGAGGAGACGGTCTACCGAGCGGTTTCCCGCCGGAGGCAGTTCAACATCATCCATCCTTCTTCCGGTCTGAAGGTTGACGTGATGGTGCCGGCGGACTCGCCTTTCAACCGGAGCCGGTTTACCCGGACAAGAACTGTCAGGCCGTCGCCGGATTTCGAGGCCGTCTTTTCCTCTCCCGAGGACGTGATCCTCAAGAAGATGGAGGTCTATCTCGAGGGAGGCTCGGAGAAGCACCTACGCGATATCTCGGGTGTTCTGAAGATCAGCGGTGACCGCCTCGACCGCTCCTACATCGCGGAGTGGGCCGATCGGATGGGGACGGCCGAGATCTGGGAGGAGATCCTGAGACGGTTCCGGATACAATCGTGAAACTCCTGAAAGGAGCCGTATGGAGCTCGGGCGGGTCTTCATCTCCTCCGTCTTCAAAGACATGTTGGAGCTCAGGCGACTCGCTGCGGACGCGGCACGCCTGGTGGGGCTGGAACCCGTCCTGACCGAGCGGCACGCGGCGCAGAAAGGAAACGTCCGGGACGCCCTCGCCCGCGAGATCGAGCGCTGCGACACCTACGTGGGCCTCTTCGACACGCGGAGGGGCACCCCGTGAGCGCGACTTGGCGCCGTCGTCGGGTCATGCGGCGAAAGTAGAACGGTCCATGGGAGCCGCCGCTGGGTGCTGCTCCCAACCCGTTAAGCGTAGGCGTCTCGCCTGCTCTCGACAGGACAGCCTTCGCTTTGGACGTCTCGCTCCGGACATTTTGGCTTTGCTCTCTCGAATTCCTGAGCCTAGCCCGTCTATAGTCACTGATGCGAAGTTTCTTCAGTGAGGTGACATGCAGACAGCTCCGCTTCAGCCCCGGTCCCGAATCCGCCGCCCGCTCCTGACGGGCCTGCTTGTCGGAGCCCTCCTGGGTAACGCGGCGACCCTTGCCGTCTTTCAGTTGACAGCAGCCCTTCCTTCGCATCCTATAGAGTCTCTCCACGACCCGTTGTCTACCATCGTCGGTCCCTTCCGCCTGACCGAAGGAAGAACCGCCCATCAGGTACTGTATGCGCCCTATCCCACTTCACCCGCGCCTCGCGGCCAGCAGGAGCTTCTCCGGTTCCTTCGAGGAAATGTCCGCCTGCTGTCGGCGCAACAGAGGGCCTCTCTGGCGCACGACTGGGCTGCCGTGCACCTCCTTCGAGGCCATTCCGACGCCGCCATCGCCGACCTCAACTCCGCTCTAGAAACTGCGCCTGACGACGCTGAGCTACTCTCCGACCTCTCGGCTCTCTACGACTACCGGTCCTTCACCCAGAGGCGGCAGCCCGAGGATCGACTTGCGGCCCTCGCAAGTTCCGAACGCGCCGCTCTCCTCGTTCCCGATGCTCCTGAGCCCCGTTTCAACCACGCTCTTGCCTTGGAGCACCTTTTCCTGTGGGAGGATGCGCGACACGCTTGGTCTCGGTACTTGGTCGTCGATCCCCGCTCGCCTTGGGCGGAGGAGGCGAGGAGACACCTTCGCACCATCGACCTCGCCCTCCGAACCCAAGGCCTTGCCGAGCCTTACGTCCGCATCGTGGAGGTGATCGACCAGGAGGACCGGAAAGAGCTCCTTCGACTCGCTTCCCTAAGTCCCTGGGAGGCGCGCAGGGCGCTTGAGGATATCCTCCTATCCCGCTGGACGGGCGCTTTGGCCGGCGGCGACATTCCAAAGGCGCGCCAACTCCTCCCCGGACTCCAGGTCCTCGCAGACCTCTTGGCGAGACGCACCGGAGATCGGATTTTCCAAGAGATCACAGGTGCGATGGCGGACGTGCTTGCCTCTCCCTCGACTCAGCCACGCTTGGAAACCGCGCTTCATCCTCTTCTTCTCTATCGCGAGGCGCTCCGACGCTATGCCGAAAGGGATCTGCGCGGCGCCCATTCAAAGCTTGAGGACCTTGGCAGGAATGTCCTGCTCGCGGCGTACCCCAGCCTCGACGCCCGCCGCATCTGCCTGAAGGGCGTCCTGGCTCAGCTTGAGGGCCGGCCCCAGACCGCGTTGGCCGCCTACCTCGATGCACGCCGGCACGCCGCCGCGATTGGTGAAGAGAGCTTCGCCGCCTGGCTCGACCTCTTGATCGCCCAGAGTTTTGAGTCGACAGGTCAGCCCGCCCCGGCGTGGTCCCACCTTGAGCACGCCCTCGCCTGGACCAGCACGCATCCTTCCCCGCAGCCAACTGGTGAGCACCCTCGACACCGTGGTCCTTTTCTCGCTGCGTCATCGCCGGCCGGAGCTTGCGCTCCGCTTCCAGGATCGCTTGCTCAGCGTTGCTGGGACTCTCGATGCCCGAGGAGCCGTAGTCTCCGGCCGACTCCGCCGAGTCCGAATCGAGGCAGTCCTCGGGAAGACTGTGGAAGCGAACCTCGATCTGCAGCGAGCCTTGGCCGAGCTGCCGTTCGTAACCCATTCGATTCAGCGTGCGCTGCAGTCCGAGATTAATGCCGCGAGGGAGGACATCGAGGCAAGCGATGGCCGGACGGTGGCCCTGGGGACCGGGCTCAGAGTCTCTATTCCCCTTGAATCTCTCCTGCCCGAGCTCGATGCTCGGGCAGATGGTGAAATCCACCGGGAGGAGCAGGTTCACACCGACCGTATGATTGTCGAGCAGTATTGGACCCCCCGCCGCCAACAGGCAAGGAGTAGAATCCAGTACGATCAAGTCATTTCGTTC
>CAXTNS010000555.1:0-4735 GCA_964245465.1 uncultured Thermoanaerobaculia bacterium | reverse complement strand
CCTCCCCTCCCTCCTCAAGAGTCCCGCCAGGGGCGGCACGGTTTTCGGGCCCAGGGCTCACGGCCTGGGCTAGGAATCTCCCCGCCCTACGGGCTCAAGACCCCTCCGCCCTGAATCTCATAGAATGAGCTGAGATGATGGGCAGGAACGGTTCCGGGACGCTCTCGGCCAGGGGGTGGTATGCAGGGTAAGAAGCTCCTCCATTCGATTCGGCTGACGAACCTCCTCTCCTATGGGAGTGAAGGGGTAGGCCTCGATCTGGAGCCGTTGAACGTCCTGATCGGACCCAACGGTTCGGGGAAGTCAAACCTGATCGAGGCGATCAGTCTGCTGAATGCGGCGCCGCGGGATCTACTCAAACCGCTACGGCAAGGAGGAGGGACGGCCGAGTGGATCTGGAAAGGTGGAGAGCGAGCCGAGGACGCTTCTTTGGCCGCCTTGGTCGATTACCAGGATTCTTTGCTGGATTATGAGTTATCCTTCACTACTGCTCAATCCAGGTTCTCTCTTGTCGATGAATCGGTAAGTCTTCTTAAGAACAAGGTCGGTGGGTCTTATTCAATCCGCGAAGTCTACGGTTATAATCAAGGGACTCCGACGGTAGCGTTGACCAACTTGTCGCCAACGGCGACCACCAAGGAAATCGAAGGCCTTAGCCCTGAACAATCGGTTCTTGCTCAGCTAAGGGGTCTGGATTTCTATCCGGAATTAACTTACCTGGGTATTGCTTTCGCCAACATCACGTTCTTCAGAGAATGTATTCTTGGACGTTTCGCTGCCCCCCGACTCCCGCAGAGAGTCGACCTTCCAGAAGACTTCCTTCTTGAGAATGCCAGCAATCTAGGGCTCATTCTCAATGACCTTCAAAATCGAATGGTGACGAAGCGGCTGATCGTCGAGAGACTTCAGCAGTTCTATGAAGGTGTCGAGGACATCACGACGAAAGTTCAAGGTGGGACGATTCAGATTTTTCTCCATGAGAGAGGGCTCGATGAACCTAGTCCGGCTTCGCGGCTCTCTGATGGAACTCTCCACTATCTCTGCCTCCTGACGATCCTCCTGCACCCGGACCCTCCACCGTTGATCTGCATCGAGGAGCCCGAGCTTGGCCTTCATCCCGATGTCATTCCTATCGTCGCCGAGCTACTGATTGAGGCATCGCAACGGACGCAGCTCATCGTCACTACGCATTCAGATATTCTGGTCTCCGCTCTTTCTGAGACTCCTGAGGCCGTGGTTGTCTGTGAACGGGATGAGCAGGGCACGAAGCTCCGCCGTCTCGATCCGGAAGATCTCAAAGAGTGGTTGGAGCGCTACCGGTTGGGCGATCTCTGGGCCAAGGGCGAGATCGGTGGCAACCGATGGTGAGGGAGATCCGGATCTACATCGAAGGAGGAGGTAACGACCGGCTGTCCTGGCGCAAGATCCGCGCTGGGTTCGGTGAATTCTTCGATTCCTTGCGCCAACTTGCTCGGTTGCGCCGCATTGAGTGGAACATCATCCCATGTGGCTCTCGTACTAGAACGTTCGAGGATTTCAAGCTGGGGCTCAAACGACATCCGGATGCCTTCAATGTGCTCTTGGTCGATTCGGAGAGCTCGGTCCATCTGCCGCGCCAAGATCATCTTCGACAGCAGGATCACTGGAAGATAGCTGCTCTGCATGAAGATCAGTGCCATTTGATGGTCCAAGCGATCGAAGCTTGGCTCGTCGCTGATCCCGATGCGATGGCTGGGTTCTACGGCCAGGGCTTTCGGCGTAACGCTCTCCCACTTCAGAAAAATGTGGAGACGATTGAGAAAGACGATCTGATGGCGTCGATCGATCGTGCGGTGAAGGATACCCAGAAGCGGACGTACAAAAAGATCGACCACTGTGCTGAGCTTCTCAAGCGGCTTGACCCTAAAAAGGTCCGTGCTCGAGCCCGGCATTGCGATCTCCTGTTCACCGCCCTGGAAGCCCGGATCACCGGGACCATGGAGTAAGTCCGATGAGCGAACCGTTCCGAAGGATCCTTTACGCCCGTTGGGGAGATGTCGACTTCAGCGGCCACATGCGGAAAGTCGCGTATCTCGATTCGTGCGTGGACGTGTGGATGATGTTCTTCGCCGAGCAGGGATTTTCGATCCGGGAGCTCGAGCGGCTGCGGCTGCGGCGATTGACGGTCCCTCCGGGCGAGCTGCGGGCGATCCTGGAGAGCCATGCCCCGGACCGGGGACTTCGAGGTGATCGATTCTCTGATCCGTGCGTGAGGACGGGCCCTGGGCGGGGCCCCTTTCCATCGAAAGGACCTACGGCTTCTGATACGCCGGGGGCATCGGCGTCTTGAGATCCTTGTAGCGATCCCGCAATTCCGTCTGCCGGCTCTTCATGGGCATTTCCTTGCCGCGGATGAAGACGGCGTCGGCGAAGGTGGTGACTTCGAGCGGGTCGCCGTCCCAGATCACCACGTCCGCGTCTTTGCCCGGTTCGAGGGTGCCGTAGTGGTCGGCGATCCCCCAGATGCGGGCGGGGACGGAGGTCATGGCGGCGAGGGCGGCTTCCCAGGGCATGCCGTAGGCCACGGCGTTGCCGGCGGCCTGCTTGATGTTGCGGCTGTTGTGAGCGTCGCCGGTGAGGAAGGCGACGGTGACGCCGGCCTTGTGGAGGCGGGCCGCGTTTTCCAGCGTCGCGCCGAGGGCCTCGAAGCTGCTGGGGAGGTCGATCAGCGGATTGATCAGGACCGGCACCTTGGCCTCGGCGATCTGCCGGGCCACCATCCAGCCCTCGGCGGCGTCGGCGAGGATCAGCTTGAGGCCGAGCTCTTTCGCCAGGCGCAGGGTGGCCTCGATGTCGCTCGCCCGACCGGCGGAGATGACGATGGGCAATTGTCCCTTGACCACGGGCCCGAGGGCTTCGAGGTCGAGCCGCGAGAGGGCGTAGTCGCGCCGCTCTCCCTGTTCGAAGGCCTTGCGGTTGGCGGCGTAGTCGAGGGCGTCCTGGAAAGCCTCGCGGAGGCGGAGGATGGCGCCTCCCCGCGAGCCGCCGGAGAGGCCGGCACCTTGCTCGCCCAGCACGGCGAACATGGCGGCGGGGGAGCGCACGAGGTAGTCGTCGAGACCGCCGAGGTGGATGATGGCACCCTGACCGGAGATCAGGCTTTTGCCGGTTCGGGGAGCCACGACGACACGGGTCACGCCCTCGATCCGGTTGACGGGGATGAGGGACGAGCGGGGATTGAGGGCGTCGGCGACGTTGAAGGCGGCGGTGATGCGGTCGTCTTCGACGGAGGCGTCCACGCTCCCCTCGACGGCGTTGACCTCGGTGAGGCCGATCTGCGAGATGGAGTCGAACAGGCCCGGGGTCACCACCTTGCCGCGGGCGTCGATCCTCCGGACGCCGGCCGGGATGGCGACGTTGCCGCGGACGGCCCGGATCCTGCCGTTTTCGATCCACAGGCTGCCGTTCCGGATCGTCCCCTGGGGACCCAGGGTGTGGATGGTGGCACCGGTGATCGCCAGGCTCTCGGCGGAGAGGGCGTGCGGAAGCGCCGCGAGGGCCAGGAGGACTGAGAGGAGGTTTCTAAAGGTTTTCATTGCGGTCATTGCGGCATCTCCGCGTCGTGCCCATCGCGCCTATCGCGGATACCGAGCTCGAAGTCCATCTCCGGCTGCAGGGAGGGATTGCCGCGGTCGTAGACGAGGGCGCCGTCGATGTAGACCTTGTCAGGGCGGCTGTAGACGCTGAACGGGTTGCCGCTCCAGAGGACGACGTCGGCCATCTTGCCCGGCTCCAGGGATCCGGTCTGGCGGCCGATGCCGAGCGACTTCGCGGGATTGAGGGTGATCCAGCGGATGGCGTCTTCCTCGCGCAGCTTCATGCCCATGCGGTTGCCCGCGGCCATGGACTTCGCGGCTTCCTGGTTCAAGCGCTGGATGCCGTCGGCGGAGTCGGAGTGGACGACGGCGCAGGCGCCGGCCTTCTCGACCAGGGCGACGTTCTCGCGGATGCCGTCGAAGGCCTCCATCTTGAAGCCCCACCAGTCGGCCCACATGTCGGCGCAGATGCCGTTCTCCGCCAGGACGTCGGCGATCTTGTAGGCCTCGACGGCGTGGTGGAAGGCGGCGATCTTGTAGCCGAATTCCTTGGCGATCTCGATCATGGTGAGCATCTCGTCGGCGCGGTAGCAATGGTTCTGCACCAGGATGTCACCCGAGAGCACACCCGCCAGGGTCTCCAGCTTGAGGTCGCGATCGGGCGGCGTGGCGTCCTCGCCGGCCTTGCGCTTGCGCTCGTAGGCGTCCCAGCTCCTGCGGTACTTGGCGGCCTGGATCCAGGCTGCCCGGTAGCCGGCGACGTTGCCCATGCGGGTGGCGGGCGAGCGGCCCCGGCTGCCGTAGTTGCGCTTGGGGTTCTCGCCGCAGGCCATCTTGAGGCCGTAGGGTGCGCCGGGGAACTTCATGCCGTAGACGCCGAGGGAGGGCACGTTCTTGACGGTCACGCCACGGCCGCCGAACAGGTTGGCGGAGCCGGGGAGGATCTGCATGGAGGTGACGCCCGCGGCGAGGGCCAGGGGGAACTGGGGGTCCTGGGGCCACACGGAGTGCTCGGCCCACACCTCGGCGGTGTTGGGGTCGGTGCTCTCGTTGCCGTCCGAGTGGGCGTCGACTTCGGGAGAGGCGTAGACCCCGAGGTGGGAGTGGGCGTCGATGACGCCGGGGGTGACCCATTTGCCGCTGCCGACGACTCCGTACAA
>CAXTNS010000554.1:0-4741 GCA_964245465.1 uncultured Thermoanaerobaculia bacterium | reverse complement strand
GGCCCGAGCGGCCCATGAGGAAGCCCTGGCCATCGCGCACGACCTGGGAGATGCGAAGCTGCAGGCGGAGAACCTGGACAACCTGGGCCAACTGGAGACGGAGAACGGCGAGCTTCGCAAAGGAGTCGATCTGCAGCTCCAGGCGCTGGAGCTCGCCCGCCAGAGCAAGAACCGCACGACGGAATCCGTCATCCTCAACAATCTCGCCTACGCCTACGAGCAACTCGCCGAGACGCAGACCACTCTCAAGCTCTACCAGGAGGCTCTGGAGCTGGCCCGCGAAGGCTCGGATCCCTCGAATGAAATGAAGTACCTGAACAATCTCGGTGAGACCTACCGGATTCTCGGGAACTGGGACAAAGCTCTCGACCTCTATCAGAGCTCGATCAAGCTGAGCCGGCAGCACGGCAACCGGCAGATTGAAGGCACCACCCTGATCAACCTCGGGGGGGTCCAGATCCACCTGGGGGAGATCGAGGCGGCCCGGAGCTCTTTCGACCAGGCGCTCGCCCTGGGGCGCCAGATCCCGTCGCGCAAGACCCAGGTCTTCGCTTTGGGAAACCTCGCGCTGCTCCTCCTGCAGCTCAAACAGCCCACCGAGGCGGCGGAGCGGGCCCGCGAGGCCGTCGCCCTGGAGGACTCGCGGGAAGAGGAGACTTTCGCCCGTTACGTCCTGGGCAGCGCGCTGCGGGATCTCGGGGACACGGCCTCGGCACGGGTGGAGCTCGAAAGCGCGCTGGCCCTGGCACGGCGGCGAGGAGCCCAGGTGCTCGAAGCCGAGATCAGCCTGGCCCTGGCACGGCTGGAGCGGACCGACCGCGACCTGCCGGCTGCCCTGTCCCGCATAGAGACCGCGATCCATCTGATCGAATCCCGCCGTGAACGTGTGGTCAGCCCGGAGCTGCGGACCTCCTTCCTGGCCTCGAAACAGGACTATTACGAGTTCCAGATCGACACTCTGATGGCCCTCCACGAGGCGCGCAAAGGCGAGGGTTTCGCGGCGGACGCCCTCCGGGCCAGCGAGCGGGCGCGCGCCCGGGGACTCGTCGAGATCCTGAACGAGTCGGGCTCCGACCTCCTGCTGGGCGCCGATCCATCCCTCCTCGCCAGGGAACGGGAGGCCCGCGAGGAGCTGAACGCCCGGGACTGGTACCGGCGGGAGCTGCTGGCGGGCGAGAAGCCGGACTCCAAGAAGCTGGCCGAGGCCGAGCAGCGGCTCGAAGAGGCTCTCGACGAGTATCAGAAGATCCAGGTGGAGCTTCGCCAGGGGAACCCCCGGTACGCGGCCCTGACCCAGCCCCAGCCCCTGGACGTCGGCGAGATCCAGCGCCAGGTGCTGAACGAGGAGGCCTTGCTGCTCGAGTACACCCTCGGCACGGAGAGGAGCTTCCTCTGGGCCGTGGGCCCCAGCTCCCTGGCGAGCTTCGAGCTGCCCGGACGCGAGCGGATCGAAGCGGTGGCCCGGCGCTACTACAAAGCCTTGACGGCGCGCAACGAATTCGTCCCCAGGGAGTCCCTGACGGAACGGAACAAGCGCTTCGCCGCGGCGGATGCTGAAGCCCGGGAGACCGGCCGCGAGCTCTCGGAGCTGATCCTCAAGCCCGTCGAGAAGCTCCTGGGCGACCACACGCTGCTGGTCGTGGCCGACGGAGCCCTTCAATACATCCCCTTCGCCGCTCTGCCGATCCCGTCGGCGGCGGAGCCCCTCGCGACCCGGCACGAGGTCGTGAGCCTGCCTTCGGCGTCGGTGCTGGCCGTGATCCGTCGAGAGATGACAGACCGCGTGCGGGCTCCCCACGCCCTTGCCGTGTTCGCGGACCCGGTCTTTCAGGAGGATGACGCGCGGCTCTCGCCCCGCGTCGAAAAAACGGGACCCGTGCACTTGAGCCAGAAGACCTCCTCCCGGAGGGGAGACGGCCTCGACACGTCCGAATTCCGCAGGCTCGCCTTCTCTCAAAAGGAAGCGGACACCATCGCGGCCCTCCTGCCCCCCGGCGAGGTCTTCAAGGCGGTCGGGTTCGCCGCCTCGCGGGCCACCGTCGCGAAAGCGGGGCTGGACGGCTACCGCAACGTCCATTTCGCCACCCACGGCCAGGTCGACAGCCGCCATCCCGAGCTCTCGGGCCTGGTGCTCTCCCTCTACAACGAGAAGGGGGAACGCCAGGAGGATGGGATTCTCCGCCTCAATGACATCTACAATCTGCGCCTCGACGCCGACCTCGTCGTGCTCTCGGCCTGCCGGACGGCGCTGGGCAAGGAGATCCGAGGCGAGGGTCTGGTCGGGCTGACGCGGGGCTTCATGTACGCCGGAGCCTCGCGCGTCCTCGCCAGCCTCTGGAGCGTCCAGGACCGGGCGACGGCGGAGCTGATGGGGAGCTTCTACCGCGGCATGCTCCGCGAAGGGCTCTCTCCCGCCGCGGCCCTGCGGAAGGCACAGCTCGAAATGGCGAAGAAACCGAACTACCAGTCCCCTTACTTCTGGGCCGGCTTCTCCCTTCAGGGGGAGTGGAGGTGACGCAGCGCGGGGACCTTACACTCGAAGGGTTCGAAGCCCTGCTCGCCCAACTCGGCCCGGACCGCGAGAAGGCGGGCGAGCGCTACGAGATGATCCGCCGCAAGCTCGTCCGCCTCTTCGAGTGGCGAGGATGCGACGACCCGGAAGCCCTGGCGGACGAGACCATCAACCGCGTCGCCCGCCGCATGGCCGAGGGAATCGAACTCAAGTCGAGCGACCCCTACGGCTACTTTTGCGGCGTCGCCCACCTGGTCTACAAAGAGGTCCTGCGCCGTTCCTCGCGGGAGCACCGGGCCCTCGAAAGCGGCGAATGGCCGCCGCCGATCTATGTCCCGGAGGAAGAGGAGCCTTCCGACCCGCGGCTCGAGTGCCTGCGCCGCTGCCTGGCCAAGGTCCCTCAGGACCAGAGGAACCTGCTGCTCCGCTACCACCAGGGCGAGAACAACATCCGCAACCGGAAAGCCCTGGCGAGCGAGCTCGGGCTCCCGCTCAACGCCCTCCGCATCCGGGTCCACCGCACGCGCCGCAAGGTGGAGACCTGCGTCCACGACTGCCTGAAGCAGTGACCGATTCTCTCCAGGTGAAACGTTTTCACTGCTCCGGTCACCCCAGTTGAGAATGGACTGGAGGGGAGGCCTGAAATCTCATGAAACAGAACCCGACCGATGACGAGCTCCGCAGCTACCTTCTGGGAGAGCTCTCGGAGTCCCAAGCCGCCGATCTCGAAGAGCGCATCCTGAACGACGACGAGCTCTTCGACCTCGTGGAAGGCCTGGAAGCCGATCTTCTCGACGCCGCCAGCCGGGGTGAGCTCGCCCCTGCGGAGAGGGAGCGGGTCCTGCGCAGGCTCGCATCTTCTCCAGAGGGGCGGGAGCGCCTGGCGCTCGCCCGCTCGCTGAACACCGTGGCGAACGAGACCCGGCCCCGCGTGGTCCCGTTCCGCCCCCGGACCGCCGATCCGAAGCCGGCACCCCGGTGGGCCGCCCTGGCCGCGGCCGGGCTCTTCGCGGCGGCCGGCCTCTTCTTGTTCACTCAGCGGACGCCCAAGGAGGGTGACTTCACTCCTCCGGTCGCGCACGAGCGCCCCGCTCCCGCGAGCCCGGTCCCGGTCCAGCCCGAGCCTCGGGAGGCTTCGCCGCCGGTGGCCAGCGTTCCCGCCGCGCCTGAGCCGAGCCCCGCCTCGGACCAGCTCGTCCGCAAGGACACGAAAGTCCCCGCGCAACGCCCCGAGCCGGCCAAGGCCGTGCTGGCCCTCGCGCTCACCACTCTGCGCGGCGCTGAAGGGGAGACGGAGCCGCTCCGCCTGTCTTCCGACACGGAGGTGGCCGAGATCCAGATCGACCTCGAAGGTTTGGAAGATGCCGGGCCGTTCCATGCCTCTTTGCGCAGCAAGGACCAGGGAACGATCTGGGACAAGCCCGGTCTAAGGGCTCAAAGACTGGACCCGTCGACGACGGCCCTCGTGCTCGACGTGCCGGCGGATCTCCTGGCCCCGGGCCGGTATGAGGTCGCCATCACCTCCAGCGCCGAGCCCGAAGAGATGACCCAGGAGTTTGACGTGGTTCGAGAGAACCGCTGATTTCGCTGTTCAGTACCCCTCGCCGGCTCGTTCGGCGTGGGCTCTTTGGGAGGAATGCTATGGACATTACCAACGACACCAGCGTGGATGCGAAGGTGAAGGTGGCTGGCGGCGGAGCCGGTATGGCTCCACACGGCCGGCCGCTCGAAGACGAGAACTTCACGGACTGGCCGTCGCTGCCTCCTGGCGGCTTCCTGAAGCATTCTCCACCGTCTCCCGGTCCCTGGACGGTCTGCTTCGTCGTCAACGGTCGCCGGGTTCTCGGCCAGGCCCGATCGGACTCCAATAAAGTCCGGTTGATTCCGGAGGGCAAAGCCTACCGGATCAAGATCGAGTAAGTACGGCTCAGCCTCTCCTGGATACCGGGGCGGCTCCCTCAGGGGGGGTCGCCCCGTTTTTCATTTCAGGCGAAAAGCGGGAAATGTTTTCGGCCCGGCCGTCACTCTATGTGACAGGTGGAGCTTCAGCCATGGCCGAAACCCAGCGCGCTTCCCAACCCTCCGCTCCTACCCTCCGGCCGCGGCCGGTGCCGAAGCCTCGCCCCCGCCATCCTGTCTCCTATGCCGCGCCGCTCCGGCTTTCCCCCGACGAGATGCAGGAGACGCAGGATCTGAGACCGCCAGAACCGGTTCAGGAGAAACCCCAGG
>CAXTNS010000553.1:0-4746 GCA_964245465.1 uncultured Thermoanaerobaculia bacterium | reverse complement strand
TCGAGAAGATCCCCTCGAACATCCCGGCGGCCGAGCGCGAGCGCCTGCGCCGGGAGGGCCGGACCGCCGTCACGGACGGGGCCATCGCCAGCTACCGGGAGTTCCTGGACTTCTACCGCAAGGAGTACCTGCCGAACGCCCGGAAGACCCTCGCGGCCTCCGACCTGCCCAATGGCCGCGCCTACTACGCCCAGCAGATCCGGCAGTTTACGAGCCTCGACCTCACTCCCGAGGAGATCCACAAGATCGGCCTCGGCGAGGTCGAGCGGATCTCGCGGGAGATGAACGAGGTGATGAAGCAGGTGGGCTTCAAGGGGGACTTCGCGGCGTTCCTCCAGTTCCTGCGCACCGATCCGCGTTTCTACGTGAAAACGCCCGAGGACCTGCTCGCGCGGGCTTCCTGGATCGCCAAGCGAATCGACGGCAAGCTGCCCTCCCTGTTCAAGACCCTGCCGCGGCTGCCCTACACCGTCCAGCCCGTGCCGCCGGAAATCGCCCCCAAGTACACCGCGGGCCGCTACGTGGAGGCGCCACAGGGGAGCCTGCAATCGGGCATCTACTGGGTCAACACCTACAAGCTGGACAGCCGTCCCCTCTACAACCTGGAGGCGCTCACCCTCCACGAGGCCGTGCCCGGGCACCACCTCCAGATCGCCCGCAGCCGGGAGCTGGAGGAACTGCCGAACTTCCGCCGGTTCTCCTACATCTCGGCCTTTGGAGAAGGCTGGGGACTCTATTCCGAGTGGCTGGGCCTCGAAGCCGGCTTCTACACCGATCCCTACAGCAACTTCGGCCGGCTCACCTACGAGATGTGGCGGGCCTGCCGGCTCGTGGTGGACACGGGCATCCACTCCATGGGCTGGACCCGCCAGCAGGCCATCGACTACATGGCCACCCGCACGGCCCTGCCCCTCCACGAAGTCGAGACCGAGGTGGACCGCTACATCTCCTGGCCCGGCCAGGCCCTCTCCTACAAGCTCGGCGAGCTCAAGATCAAAGAGCTGCGCAAGCGGGCCGAACAGGCCCTGGGGAACCGCTTCGACGTGCGCGAGTTCCACGACGTCGTCCTGGGCAGCGGCGCCGTGCCCTTGAACGTGCTGGAAGACAACGTGGACCGGTGGATCGGGACACAGCGAGAGGGTACGGTGGCGGCGCCGTGAGGTCAGGGAGGTGACCGCCCGCTGGCACAACTTGGGCGATCACACCTCCGAAATCCAGCTCCAGGTGGGCGCCGAGTCCCTGGCCGGCCTCGCCGTCGAGGCGGGGCAGGCATTGAGCTTGCTCCTTCTGCGGGGCAGGCTGGCTGATCCGGCGGGAGAGCCGCGGACCCTGGAGGTCGACTCGGCGGACCGGGAAGCCCTGCTGGTCGACTGGCTCAACGAGATCCTCTTCGTCTCCGAAGTGGACCTCTGGGTGCCGGTCGAATTCGAGACCCAGGAGGCGTCCCCGACCCGCCTCAAGGCGTCGGCCCGGGGCGTGACGGTGGACGATCCGCCGTCCAACGTCAAGGCCGCGACCTTCCACGGCCTGCGGGTCACGGAAGAAGACGAGGGACTGCAAGCGGAGGTGATCTTCGACGTATGAGCCGCAGAAAACCAACGAACTGGAATCAGGGAAAGGAGACGGCAGCCCCGCCTCCGCGTCTCCCCAAGGTCGTCCCCTCCTACCCCTCCGAGAGGGTCAATCCCAACCTCGTGGAGATCCCCATGTCGGCCCGCGAGGACATGCGCGTGCCCGCCCGCGTCTGGGCCGACGAGGAGCTCTGGAAGCAGATCTCCCGCGACCGCACCCTCCTTCAGCTCGTCAACGTCTCGACCCTCCCAGGCATCACCGGCGCGGCCCAGGCCATGCCCGACGCCCACGAGGGGTACGGCTTCCCCGTGGGGGGCGTGGCCGCCTTCCGCGCCAGAGACGGCATCATCTCGCCCGGCGGCGTGGGCTACGACATCAACTGCGGCGTCCGCCTCCTGGCCTCCGAGGTCCAGGCCGACGAGCTGGGCCACGAGCGCCTCGAAGGGATCGTCCACGACCTCGCCCGCGCCATCCCCTCCGGCACGGGCAAGGGGAGCCACCTCCAGTTCGCGGGAGAGGAGCTGGAGCGCGTCCTGGCCGAAGGCTGCACCTACCTGGAAGAGCGCGGCCTGGCCATGCCCGAAGACCTGGACACCATCGAAGGCCGCGGCTCGCTCCCCTGGGCCGATCCTTCCGGAGTTTCCGACCGGGCGCGCCAGCGGGGCGGCAGCCAACTCGGCTCCAGCGGCTCCGGCAACCACTTCGTCGAGGTCCAGCGCGTGGACAAGGTCTTCGACCTCCACGCCGCCGGAGCCCTGGGCCTGCGCGCCGGGCAACTGGTGATCCTCATCCACACCGGCTCGCGGGGCCTGGGCCACCAGGTCTGCACCGACTGGGTGCGCTCCATGGACGCCGTCATGACCCGCCACGGCATCACCCTCCCGGACCGCGAGCTGGCCTGCGCTCCCTTCGAGTCACCCGAGGGCAAGAAATACTTCGGTGCCATGTGCGCGGCAGCCAACTTCGCCTTCTCCAACCGGCAGGCCATCACCTACGCCGCCCGCCAGGTCTTCCGCCGCGCCTTCCGGGAGGACGGCGGCCTGCGGGTGATCTACGACGTGGCCCACAACATGGCCAAGCTGGAGCGCCACGGCAAGGAAGACCTGCTCGTCCACCGCAAGGGCGCCACCCGGGCCTTCGGCCCCTCGCATCCGGAGACGCCGAAGATCTACAAGGACGTGGGCCAACCCGTCTTCATCCCGGGCAGCATGGGCACGGCCTCCTACGTCCTGGTGGGAACGGACCAGGGCTTCGACCTCTCCTTCGGCAGCACCTGCCACGGCGCTGGCCGCGCCATGAGCCGCACCGCCGCCAAGAAAGTGCAGAAGGGCCACGAAGTCCGGAAGGCCCTGGAGGACCGCGGCATCGTCGTCCGCTGCGCCAGCATGGGAGAGCTGGCCGAAGAGGCCCCCCACGCCTACAAGGACGTGGACCGCGTCGTCAACGTCGTCCACGACGCCGGCATCGCCCGCAAAGTGGCGAGGCTGGTGCCCATGGGCGTCATCAAGGGCTGAGAAGCATTCATTTCGCCCCGTGGAACCAGCCTACGGAAGCCCGAGCGATTCTGTCCAGACTCCAAAGCTGTGCGTTTGGCTCGCAAAGAGTCCGTTTCCATTCCCAAATCCACTGAATTCCAATCTCGAATCCAGTGGATTCCGTCCGCAAGGCATTCATTTCGAGCTTCAAATCCACTGATTCCGGCGCAGAAGCATTGTGATTGAGACCGGAATCCAGTGGATTCCAGATCCAAATCCACTGGATTCTGGTCCGGATCCACTGGATTTAAGACTCGAATCCACTGGATTTGTACTTTGAAATGAATGCTTCTGGCGCGGATCCAGTGGATTTCAAACCGGAATCCAGTGGATTCCGATCCTGAATCCACTGGATTTGAGCCTCGAAATGAAAGCTTCTGGGCCGAATCGGACGTCACGAGGCACGAAATGGGTTGATTCAGATACCATCCTCCGTGAGATCTAGATACAAGCAGCCGGGTAGTTCCCTCACTTGATCTGAGCTCAGCCCCGCTTTCTCCAGGTGGCGCCGGATACTTCTCAGGCATCTGTCCTTTACAGAGTACAGCTCCCGTGGAGGGCGGCCCAGGATCGGCGAGATCGCGGCCATGCTGAGGTCGTCCCAGTAGTAAAGCTTGAGGAGCAGGCGATCCCGAGCCGGGAGCGACTGGAGAAGGGGAGTGAGCAACTCGCGGAGCCGTTCCTCGGTGCGGGCGCGTTCTCCCTCCTCGATCCGGCCCTCCACCTTCCCATCGACTGGGATCCGGAGCAACTCCTCTTCGCTGACCCGCCGCCGCTCCGGGCTACGGCGGAGCGAGGCCGCCATCTGCTCGAGCTCAGCTCGGGAAATAGAGACTCCGTGTCCGGTCCGCATCCGCTCGATCGCCTCATCGAGGGGAAGGTTGTCGCGGACACAGAGCCGTTCCAGGAGCACCGCCTCAGGGCCTCGCCGGCAGGCTGCCGCAGAGGGTCGCCATTTGCCCCAGACATGGGTGCGATAATCCCGCATCAGGTTGACCAGCACGACGCTTAGAAAGGTGGAGAAGGAGCTCCTTCCCTCCCAACTCGCGAGGACGTGGTAGTCGTTCTCGACAAGCTTGAACAGGGTCCAGGAGCGGAGCTCCTCGGCCTCGTGCTCGGGCAGACCGCTGAAACGGCCCAGGCGTTCGAGCTTCTGGAGGATCAGGTGGAAGTGCTGTTCGAGGAGTAGCCGTCCGTGAGAAGGACCGGCATCAGCAGAAACTTCAACGATCTCGCTAGCCATCTCAGAGCCTCCGTGTGCAGGCCGCCAAGGGCGCGGCGGCGTTCCGGCACCCAGAGTCGCGCGGAGGGGCTTGCGCCGTCCTTTGGAAAAGCTTCAGAAACGTTCAGGAAAGCCAAAAGGCATTAGAATGAGAGGGATGCCATCAACTCCTCGCCAAAGGCTCCAGCCATGACCGAGCCCGCGGGAGCCGCCGCCCGCGTTCCGGACCTCGGCGTGTTCCGGCTGGGAGAGTGGTCCGTCCGGCAGTCCGAGGGGGTGGTCAGCTCAGAAGATCGGACGGTGCGGCTGGAGCCCCGGGTAATGGACGTGCTGGCCTGTCTGGCTGCCGACTCGGGAAGAGTGGCCGCCAAAGAGCCGCTTCTGGCAAGGGTGTGGGGCGGGGCGTTCGTCGAAGAG
>CAXTNS010000552.1:4428-4754 GCA_964245465.1 uncultured Thermoanaerobaculia bacterium | reverse complement strand
CCTTTATACTTAAGTATTATATATAAGCGGCTGCCGTTTGTCTCGCCTTTGTTCCGACTGGAAGGCCCATTTCTTGCTTTCATTTCTCCACCAGGTATGGGTGCGTTCAGACTCCGGTCATCCAGGAGGGAGACGGCATGTGCGGCATCGCGGGGATCTACAACTTCCGCTCGGGACGGCCGGCCGCCCCGAGCGAGCTGCGGGCCATGGGGGCCTGCCTCGCTCACCGGGGACCGGACGACGAGGGCTACTACGAGGAGGGCCCTCTCGGTCTCGCCCACAAGCGGCTGACCATCCTCGACACGTCCCGGCGCGGGCGTGGGCCC
>CAXTNS010000552.1:3298-4418 GCA_964245465.1 uncultured Thermoanaerobaculia bacterium | reverse complement strand
CGGCCAACTCGCCATCACCTTCAACGGCGAGGTCTACAACTTCCTCGAGCTGCGCTCCGAGCTGAAAGCCCAGGGCCACACGTTCCGGACCCAGACGGACACCGAGGTCATCCTCCGCCTCTACCAGACCGAGGGCGAGGACATGCTGGAGAAGCTGAACGGCATGTTCGCCTTCGCCATCTGGGACCGGCGGACGAAGACCCTGTTCATCGCCCGCGACCGGCTGGGCATCAAGCCGCTCTACTACACCCTGACGCCGGACGGCATCGCCTTCGCCTCGGAGATCAAGGCGCTCCTCGCCGTCTCCTCCGAGAGGCCCAGGGTCAACCTGGAGATGCTCGACGCCTACATGAGCGTGGGCTACGTGCCGACCGAGCGCACGCTGTTCGCGGGGATCGAGAAGCTCCAGCCCGGCTGGTGCATGAGGGTGGACCGGGATACCCGCGACCGTCCGTACCTTCGCCAGTATTGGGACCTCCATCCCGAGACCGAGGAGATGAGCGAGGACGAGTGCGTTCAACGCTCCCTGGGTCTCCTGCGCGACTCCGTGCGCCTCCAGCTCCGGAGCGACGTGCCCCTGGGCGTCTTCCTCTCGGGCGGCGTCGATTCGAGCGCCGTGGTCGCCCTGATGCACGAGATGGGCATCCGCGACATCCGCACCTTCACCGTGGCCTATGACTTCGGGCCGGAGTTCGACGAGACCCGTTACGCCCAGCAGGTGGCGGACAGGTTCAACACGATCCACCGCGAGGTCTTCGTCACGCCCCAGGACTTCCGCGATTTCATCCCTTCGCTCGTCTGGCACATGGACGAGCCGGTCACGGAGTCGGCCGCGATCTCTCTCTTTTTCGTTTCCAAGCTGGCGCGCGAGGACGTGGTCGTGGTGCTCTCGGGCGAAGGCTCGGACGAGGTCTTCGGCGGTTATCCGATCTACAAGTACATGCGGGCGCTGGAGCGCTACCGCGGGCTCCCCGAGCCGCTGCGCCGGGGCGTGATCAATCCGCTCCTCAACCGGCTCGGCGGAAAATGGAACAAATATACGGAGCTTTCGAATCAGCCGCTCGCGAAGCGCTATACCGGGGTGTCGTTCTACGACATGCCGATCAAGGACGCGCTCTAC
>CAXTNS010000552.1:0-3288 GCA_964245465.1 uncultured Thermoanaerobaculia bacterium | reverse complement strand
GCTCTACAGGCCGGAGATCAGAGACGTTTTCAACGGCAGCGCCATGCCGGGTCTCGTGGGCCGCTACTATGAGAAGACGGAAGGGCTCGATCCGCTGTTGCGCATGATGTATCTGGACGTCAAGAGCTGGTTGCCGGACGACCTCCTGATCAAGGCCGACAAGATGACCATGGCGACTTCGGTCGAGCTGCGCGTGCCCTTCCTGGACCACCGGGTGGTCGAGCTGGGAAGCCGCATCCCGCCGCGCCTGCGGGTCAAGGGGTGGGAGACGAAATACGTTCTGAAGAAGGCCATGGAGCCCTATCTGCCGAAGGAGATCCTCTACCGCGGCAAGATGGGTTTCCCGACGCCGCTCGCGCGGATGTTCAAGGGCGATTTGAAAGGTTATGTCGAGCAGGTCCTCGGCAGCGACCGCTTCCACGACCGCGGCTATTTCCAGCCCGAAGCCGTGCGGCGGCTGGTGGCCGAGCACGGGGCGGAGGAGCGGGACCACCACCGCGTGCTCTGGCAGCTCCTGGTGCTGGAGGAGTGGCACCGGCGGTTCATCGATGGGGAGGCGGGGGAGGTCCGTGCAATCGCCTGAATGCGGATGTAGGGCGGCCCTATGGGGCCGCCCCTACACAGTCTGCGGTACTGCGGTTACGTTCGCCCGCACCGCCGCGGCCGTTTGAACCACCGTCGCCGTCTCCGCCTTCTTCTTCCCCAGGACGGCCAGCATGTGGCGCGCCTCGTTGTCGAGCGTCACGTCCTGAAGATCCCTGTAGCCTTCGCTCCTGAACAGCTCCATGATCTCCGGAACCGTGTGGCGGTACTGGTAGGGCGGGCTGTAGTTGTCGAACATCTGCACGGCCCTCACCCGGGCCGTGGCCCTGGGCGGCGCGGGCTCGCCCCGCAAGGCATGCATCAGCCGCGTGAGCCCCGCGTGCACGGGGGTTGCCAGGTAGCAGAGGCCGTAGAGCAGGCGCATGGGCATGCGGGTCGTCACCGCCCGCAGCGAGACGTTGACGGCGTGGATCCAGTTGGGCCGGCGGCGGTAGAGCTGGACATAGAGCTTGCCTCCCGGCTTGACGGATCTACTGATGGACTTGAACGCCCGGTAGGTGCTCGGCGTGTGGTGGAGCACGCCCGAGGTGTGCACCAGATCGAAGCTCTTCGCGAGCAACGGCAGCTCCAGGATGTTCCCCTGAAGGTAGTGCACCTTGTGCGAGACGTGGGGGCCTTTTTCAAACAGGCGCTTCCGGGCGTTCTCCACGCTGCGGCTGAAGTCCATGGCCACGATCTCCGGACCGTACTCGGCCACGGCCCGCGTCAGCTCGCCGTTGCCGCAGCCGCCGTCGAGGAGGGTTGCATTGCGCAGTTCTTCGGGAGTCGTCTGCAGGTTGTAAAGGAATTCCTGTTTGCGCAGCCCCGCGTCGTCTTTGAACCAGGTGGCGTCCCCTTCGCGGTAGACGGTCCACTGCAGGCCGAAGCTCCTGGAACTGCGCGGATCGGCGACCGCCGCTGTCACCGCTGGAACGTCTTTCTTGGGCACGCCAGCCAGGCCGTGGCGGGAGAAGAACTCCGGGTACTCGTCCTTGGCGTTGCGAAGCATGCGGGGGATGCCGTCGATGATGGGATAGACGAGGCCGCAGACGCAGGAGAGAGCCGCTTCCAGGATCTCCTCTCTGTAGCAGGAATTGCAGTCCGGCGGCGGCGTGATGTCCTGGGGACGCGCGACGTCGTGCCGGCCGCAGTAGAAGGAGCAGGCTGGAGCGGTGATCGCGGGTGCTGCCGAGGAAATCCCCACCTTCTCTTCCTGAAAGACCTGGAGACATGGCCGTTCGCCACAGTTGGGGCAGACGATCCAATCGAGCAGGCGTTTCTTCATACAGAGCCTCCCGGGCTGGAAAGACAAAGTCCTGCGGAGCGAGCTTTGTTGCAATGAGCGGGCCATCCCGGCCCGCTTCTTGCAGTTCTTCCCATTCCAGGAGATTGATCCACCCCGGGTGGAACTGTACAGCCGAGATCCTGGAGGCCCATTCCTGGAGGAATAACGGGTATGACCCTGACGATACGCCGATTCGCCGCTTTTCCGTTGTTCGCTCTCCTGTGCCTGCCGCTGGCCGCCCAGGTCGTGGAACGCACGGACGACGATCCCCCGAACGCCTATGCCATCGGGCCGGGCGACGTGCTCGAGATCTCCGTGTGGAAGAACCCAGAGCTCACCTCGACCGTGCCAGTACGGCCGGACGGCCGCATCTCCGTGCCTCTCCTGGGCGACGTGAAGGCCGCGGGCGTGACGCCGCTGGCCCTCAAGCAGACCCTGACCGACGGTTACAAGGAGTACGTCACCGCGCCGGGCGTTTCCGTGGTGGTCAAGGAGATCCACTCGCGCAAGATCTACGTCACCGGCGAGGTGGCCACCCCGGGGGTCTACGACCTGCAGCCGCGGGCCAAGCTGATGCAGGCCCTGGCTCTGGCCGGAGGACTCACGCCTTATGCCAAGGGGCGCGTCGTGGTGCTGCGAGACAGCCGGGACGGCAAGGGGGACCAGCGCTTCGAGATCGAGATCGGCTCCATCATCTCCGGCAAGAAGGCCAAGGACAACCTCCTGCTGGAGCCTGGGGACACGCTGGTCGTGCCCTGACTTCTCGTTCCCCCTCCTCCTGGTGACGAAAAGGTTACGAAAGCGTCACCGCGCGTCCTAACAGTCCTGACAGTCCTGACAGGGAGCGCGCGGAGGCGCTTCATCTCTCCTTCTTCTCACGTTTATTAATATCCCTATGGTTATAAGGTGGTTCCAAGCGACGGAAAAACCTACACGCGGACCTTGGAAGAGTTTCGTCCCACGCCGGCCGATGCCATGGCGTAAGCGGAACACAAGCCCGATCTCTCCTAGGGTGAATCAGCATGGCACCCCTCTTGCACCTCTGGCAAAGGTCAGGGCTTCGATTTTGAGGTTGGCAATCCTGAGCAGCCGGAAAGCATCGAGTTGAAGACGTCTTGTAGAGACGGCTTGATTTGCTGGAAGGCCCGTTAGCGTGAGGATCTCATCTGGTTCAAGGGCTTGATGGCGAGGGTGGTGGTATCCAGAAGGAATTCTCGCGAGACCGGCTATCGATGATCGAAGCCGGTTTCAGTGTCTTGGGGAATCAGAAGAGCAAGCGCAATGGTCAGGAATGAATCCAGGTTGCCGGCGCAGCGCAGGGCTGCCCTCGTGGCGGTCCTCGCGGTCCTGCTCCCCTGGGAGGCGAGGGCGGGCGAGTTCCGCCTCCTCGAGCGCGAGGGCCTGCGCCGGGGTGGGGGCAG
>CAXTNS010000551.1:0-4779 GCA_964245465.1 uncultured Thermoanaerobaculia bacterium | reverse complement strand
TCTACTTCCCGGCGTAGCTCTCCAGCGGCCCGGCCCCCTCTCCCGGGGGCACCTATGCCTTCATCTTCCGGAGCGGTGCCGGGTTCGACGCCCGGTGCACCGTCTCCCGGGACGAGGGTGGGCAGCTCGTCCTCGTCCACAAGTGGGAATGTCCTCAAGAGCTGGGCGGCCAGTTCGTCCTGGAGTGGAACGGCCGCGACGACCAGGGCCAGCCCGTCCCGCCAGGCCGCTACGTCCTCCGCGTCCGGGGAGAGATGCTCTCCGACTCCCCCCGTCCCCTCAACGAAAGCTTCGCCTTCCAGCACTATGGCCAGCTCCAATAACCCTCCGGTCCGCAGGTTGTTCGTGATCCTGGCCACGGTCACCACCCTAACCATGATCGCCGTCGGCCTGCTGCTCTTCCAGACACGCTCGACCGTCGTTGAGATCCAGGCCACCCTGGAGCGCATCGACCTCACGGTTCTGCCGGCCGCCATCCGGAAGACCGGGGAGGCTGCTGCCACCACGACAGCTCTCGACGAAGTGGATCTCCTGGAAACGACGTTCCTCGCCCGGCGCCTCGACCTTCAGGGCGCGGGCCAGATCGAGGCCTTCCTCGAAAACAGCGGCAGAACCACCTTGCGGCCACGACCTGAGGAAGCCGCCCGCCTGACCAGCGCGGACCCCTTCCCGCTCTACCTCAGCGTCCGGGGTCCCACACCTCTTTCGATGGCCGCCGGACGCGCCAGCTCGGGGGGTCATGCCCTGCGCATCACCCTCCCGGCTCCCGCCGCGGGAGGCCAACCCTGGACCGGCGTGGTCCCTGCGGAACCTGGCCTGTTGCTGGACGCCCCGGGTCCCCGCGGCCCCGTTCATGGCGCGATCGCTCCGTACACCCTGGACGTAACTCTCGCCGGCGGGAGGAACGAGGCCAGCGTGATCCTCCTGCTGCCGGAAAACCAAGCCGCCGCCACCGTGATGCGCCTGGTCGATCCCCTCACCGGCGACACAGTCGAGACGCGCCTCCCCTTCGCCACCTCCGAGGCCCGGGCTCTCTCCTGGGGGGATCGCCTCGCCCTCCTCGAGCCCGTGTCCGCCTCCAACCAACCCCGCCGGTTCCTCCGGCCGGACCTCATCATCAGCCACCCCCGCTTCTTCGAAGCCCGGCGCTTCCAGGAGGAAAGCTTCCTTCTGGGCGGCAAGATCCGCTTCCCCGGGGGCGAGAAAGCCGATCTGGACATCGAGCCCGGGGACCTCCTGCGCCTGGACGCCGAGGAGCCCTTGACCCTTCGCTCCGCCGCTCTTGAGCAAGGGCACATCGCCATCGTGCTCTGGGGCCGGGCCAGCAGCCTGCGCCTGGGGCCCACCCCGGAACTGCAGTCCGAAGAGCTGCCTAGCCTCTTCGTCTGGATGTACACCCACCGCCTGCGGACCCTGGTCTACTCCACCGTGGCATCGATTCTCGGCCTCAGCCTGGCGATCATCAAAACCCTTGGATTGTTCAAGGATTGAAAACCATTTCCAAAGGAGGAGAAATCATGAAGCGAAAAATTCTGGGCGCCGCCGCAGCCCTGGTCCTCACGGCTCTCCCTCTGGGCGCCCAGGAGGGCCTTGAATTGCTCAAAAAACAGACCGTGCAGATCAAGGTGGAGCGCGAAGACGGAAGCAAAGAGGAAGGCTCCGGCGTGATCCTCTGCCAGTTGCAGGGCACGGCCTACGTCATCACCGCAGACCACGTCTTCTACGGTCAGAGCCACGATGGACGAAAATTCGATTACTCTCGCACCTTGACAACCGAGGTCCGATTCTACAGCGACTCCAACAACAACCGCATCCCGGCCATCGTCGCCGAACCGGACAAAGGCAAGAACACGGTCAATGTTCTACAGCGCTCCCAGGACAAGGATCTATTACTTTTCACCGTCGAGACCGCATCGGAACTGAAATGGGCCAACCCCACGAATCCGCCTGCGGACTCAGAGCTCCGGGACCGGTTGTTCCGCAAACTCTATGGCGTCGTAGCCTTGGGAAGCCCCGACTGGGTCCCGGCCTGGGGAGAGATCAAAGACGTCAACGGTCCATATCTGCTCCACTCCGCCAAGGTCGAGAAAGGTTACTCGGGCGGACCCTTGTTCAACGAGTCGGGAGGCTTGGTCGGCATCAACATCCGGTACGATCCCAACTCCTCGACCGGCTCCAGCGACCGTACGAGCCGTGCGGTGACCCTGAAAGAAGTGCAGGAGATCTTCAACCTGCCGTCGGGCTGCGTCGAGAGCTTGCAGATGGACGACCTCGAAGACCAGGCTCACGAAAAGTACAGAGACGCCATCCGCTACATCCATCTCCGGCAATGGGAAGAAGCCACCCCTCTACTGGTAGAAGCCGCCAAACTCTGGAACAACGAAGGCGGCAGGCTCCACCTTCAAGGCATGCGCTATACCGAGTACCTTCCGCATTTCCAACTGGGCCTCGCCCAATACTGGCAGGGAAACTACGTTGAAGCGTACAAAGAGCTCTCGACCTCGTTCGACCAACACGTGATCAAAAAGGGCCACAAGCGCTACAACAAGCTCGTCCGTCTCAAGAAGATAGCTTTCCAACTTCGCAACGGAGGGCCGAAAGTCCGACGCCATGCGAGCCTGCTTCGGCGGAGCGGACAGCGTTAGCCCGGGTTCAATCACCAACCATTGGCTTTGAGTCAAAAAGGAGGATCAGAACATGTATCCGTCGAAGCAGTTCCTCTTGATAGGCCTCGCTCTCTCACTTGCCGCGGCCGGAGCAGCCCGGGCGCAGGTGGTCTCACAGCAGTTCAATTTGAGCACTCCCGGTGCACGCAGCCTCGGGATGGGAGGAGCTTTCCTGGGTCTGGCGGATGATGCTACGGCCGCCTACATCAACCCGGCCGGTCTCACCAACCTGGCGGTGAGCGGCCCGGAGGTGACGGTCGAGGTCCGGAATTGGAAGTACATGACCCCTTACATCGCCGGGGGAAGAAATGGTGGCGTATCCAACAACACCGGGCTCGATGTCGGCACGAATCTTATCATTCCAGAAACTGAAACCAAATCCGCCGGCCTTGCGTTTGCTTCCTTCGGCTACGTATTGCCCGGCGGTGTGACCTTTGCTCTGTATACCAACAAGCTCGCCGATTTTTCCACAAGCTTCCTGAGCGATGGTTGGTTTACTCAAGGGGGCCGGTTCGATCTTGGCCACGGCGCGTTTGACCGAACATCTCCCGTCTTCCTGCAGACCAGCGTAGACATAGACAGCTTCGGCGGAGCTGTCGCCTACGAGATACGGAAGACTTTGGGTTCCGCCATTGAGCATCCGCTTTCCTTTGGATTAGGCTTGACCGAGTATAGGCTAAAGTCCGATTACCACGTGCAGTATTACACTCTTTCTGGTCCTCCTTGTCTCTGTAATACCACTCCAGACAGTTTTTTTGGCCGCTCCCAGTTCCTGCCCGCAAACATTTCTAGAACAAGCGACGAAAAGGGAGAGGATACGGCCGCAGGTTTGAACTTGGGCCTCCTATGGCGACTCGGGAGCAGGAATCAGTGGAGCCTCGGAGCGGTCTACCGGCAAGGCCCTGAGTTCGAGACTAGGCGCACGATTCGCCCCCTAGGTGCAGATCCCATAAACTCCAAGGGAACGCTCACGATTCCAGACATCTATGGCCTGGGTCTTTCCTGGAGCCGGCCCGAGAGCAAGGGAAAGACGAAGTTCGCCTTGGACTATCAGAACGTCCGCTACTCACAACGGCTCGGCGACTACTTCGAGGGCCGGCCGAATCCTCTTTTCGACATCTCAGATTCGCACGAGCTTCATATGGGAGTCGAGCGTGTCGTCTTGACGACAGACGACCTGGTGGGAACGTTCAGAGCCGGTGCCTGGCAGGAAACCGCCCATGAGTTGGAGTTCGAGGGATCAGACCCCGAGGCTCGGGTTCTCTATCCTCCCGGGAGTGACATTTCTCATTGGTCGCTTGGTTTTGGTCTGGTCTATCGCGAGGACTACCAAGTCGACATCGCCGTGGACCGCTCACCACGCGCCAATATTCTCTCGTTCTCGGTCGTTCATTTCTTCTGACCTTCGCCTCCTGTTCATCCGACAGCCCCGCCACCGGTCCTGGCAAGGGACTCGGCGGGGCTCTGCAGCACTCACTCACGAACGGGATATAGGGGCTCGCTCTCAGGACAGCCCGAGGGAAGCCAGGGAGGGAGCCGTGCCAGAACGGGAGAGCAACTCGGCCAGTTCCTCGACCGAGCCGATGGACACCAACCGCCGACCGACTGTGTCCGGCAAGGCACCGAAACGCTGCTCCAGCTTGGTCAGCAGCATTCCGCGCAACGTCACGACCGTCTGCTGGAGACCTTCCTCGAAGCCTTCCTGCTTCCACTCTCGAGTCCACTCCACGATGCGTTCCGCCAACATGGACTTCACCTCCTGAAGATCCGCAACCTTGGGGATTTCCGATCCCGGCACTCGCGCCGGCAGCAGGACCTCCCGCATCCACGTTCCAAAGGACCTCCGGAGCTCAGAGAGCCCAGGAGCGTCCAGCCACTTCAAGAGGGCCTCAAGGACTCTCTGAACGTCTTCCAGCCCACGGCTCCTCTCCAACCGGAACAGCGCCGCCGCCAGGTTCTGCAAGGGCTCCAGGTCGGAGACTGCGATCCGGCCCTCGTCGAGCAGGCAGTACCGGAGCTGCGGACGGTACCACTCCAGGCCCCCTGGGACGGACTCGATCAAATCCGAGACCTCTTGCGCCCCATCCCAACGCGCCAGCCCATTGTACAGAAC